>JAEZFE010000332.1 GCA_023437865.1 Pseudomonadota bacterium
GGCCCGACATCCTGCCCATTCCCGGCCCCAAGCGGGTGAAGTACCTGGAGGACAATGTGGGCGCCGCCACGGTGACCTTGACCGCCGGCGATCTTGCCCGCCTGGACGAGGCACTGCCAGCCGGCGCGGCGGCGGGGGAGCGCTATCCGACGGAGGGAATGAAGGGGCTGAACGCGTAGGGGCTACTTCCCGGCCCCATACGCCCGCATCATCACCTCGACCGCGCCCTCGACGGTCGATTCAAGGCCGGCGCGGATTTCGTCGGCGGGCAGGCCCAGCAGCGCGCGGTGGAAGCATTCGGCCCGCAGCATGCCGATGAACTGGTCGATGGCGAGCCACGAATTGAGCGGGCGCAATTCACCGCGCGCGACCAGCGAGTCCAAAATCTCGGCCAGAATGGTTTTGCCGCGGATGGGGCCCGCTTCGTAATAGACCTTGGCCAGATCGGGATGGCGGGCGGCCTCCGACACCACCATGCGGTAGATGCCCATGACCTCGGGCATCATCAGCATGTGGGTGACATGCCGCGCCATGGCGGTCAGCACGGTGCGGGCATCGGCGGTCTCGCTGGCCGACATGGCGCCCAGGCCATCGGAATGGTCGTCGCAGCGTCGGCGGATGATGGCGCCGAACAGATCGTCCTTGTTCTCGAAATGGGCGTAGATGGTGGCCTTCGACACGCCGGCGCGCGCCGCCACCATGTCCATCGAGGTATTGGCGTAGCCGTTCTCCAGGAAGCAGGCCTGAGCCGCATCCAGAACGGCGGTTCGCTTTGCGGTGGAACGGGGGGAACAGATCTTTTGCATTCAGCTAAACTAAACTAACCGGTTCAGTTTTTGAAGCTTCACGGCGACATGGCAACCATGTCGGCCAGTGCGTCGTCCAGCCGGGCGCCGTCGATTTCCATCAGCCGCGGGCCGTCGGTCCACACCAGGGCGCAACGCACCTTATGATGGGGATAGACGCAGGCCAGTGCCAGACGGTAAGCGGCCATCTGGCGGACGTAGATGTCGGGGATCTCCGACGCTTCCACCGGCGGGCGGCGGTTGGTCTTGTAATCGACCACCAGCACCTCGGATGCGGTGACCACCAGCCGGTCCACCTGGCCGGCGATGGCGCGGGTCTCGCCGATCAGGCCGACGATGGGCACCTCGGCCCGGCTGCCGGGCGCGAACAGGGCGGCGAAGGCCGGGTTTTCCAGCACTGCCGTGACCTCGTTGGCGATGGCGACGCGTTCGGCGGCGTCGAATTCCGGCCCCGATTTAGCAAGGAAACGCATCATCGCGGCCGCCCGCTTGTCAGGCGTCACGTCGGGCAAGGTCTGCAGCAGCTTGTGGATCAGCTTGCCGCGCTGGAAGCGGCGGCCGTCCTCGATGCCGGCAAGCGGCGAGCGGGCCGGCGGCTCCTCGCCGTCGGGGCGCGAGGGCGCCAACGGGCGCGGCGGTGCCGGTTCCGGGGCAGGGGCGGTGGACAGCCAGCCGGGCAAAGCGGCGGGCAGATTGCGCGCCTCGCCCATTGCCTCGTCCTTGCGTTCGGGTTCGGCGGTCTGCGGGCTGGTCAGCAGCAGCATGGCGCCCTCGGTCTCGCCCAGCTGGGTGAGGAACGGGTCCTCCATTTCGGCGGCGATGGGCGCCAGCGAATCGCGGATCAGATTGTACCAGCAGGTGGCGGGCGCCGCCTTCTTGGTCTGCCAGCCGCATACGATCAGCCGGTCCTCGGCGCGGGTCATGGCGACGTAGAGCAGGCGGCGGTACTCGCGCTCGCGCGCCGCTTTCTGGGCGTCGCGGCCGGCCTGGGCATTGGCGTCGTTCATCTCCGAGCGCGGCGGCCACAGCAACAACTCGCCGTCTCCCTCGCCCAGCCACAGCAGCTTCGAGCCCTGGGTCGGCACCTGCAAGGTGTCGGGCAGGATGACGATGGGGGCCTGCAGGCCCTTGGAGCCGTGCACGGTCATGATTCGCACGGCGTCGCGCCCGCCCTGCTCCAGGTCGCGCTTGATCTCGACCGCGCCGGTCTCCAGCCAATGCAGGAAGCCTTGCAGGCTAGGCGCGCGTCCGCGTTCATAGGCCAGGGTCAGCGCCATGAACTCGTCGAGCGGGTCCTCGGCCTCGACGCCCAGGCGGGCCATCAGCCGGCGCTTGCCGCCCAGCGGACCCAGCACATGGGCGAACAGGTCATGGGGCGGCATGGTGTCGGCCTTGCCCAGCAGACCGGCCAGCCATTCATGGGCGCGCGCGAAGGCGCCGTCCTCGGCCATGCGGCGGCGCAGCGTTTCCCACAGGCCGGCCTCGCCCCGGTTCCAGGCCAAGCGGAACAATTCTTCTTCGCTCAGGCCCACCAGCGGGCTCTTGAGCACGGTGGCGAGCGTGAGATCGTCCTCGGGCAGCAGCAGGAAGCCGCCCAAGGCCATCAAATCCATGACCGCCATCTGCTCGGTCAGCACCATGCGGTCGGCGCCGGCCACCGGTACGTCGAGCGCCTTGAGCTCGCGCACCAGATCCTCCACGAAGCCGCCGCGCCGGCGCAGCAGCACCATGATGTCGCCGGCCCGCACCGGGCGGCCCTGGCTCTCCAGCCGGTCGGTGCCGACCAGCGCGCGGATCTTGCGCGCCACCAGCTTGGCCAGGCGGGTGCGCGGGGAATCGCCGCTGATGCGCTCGACCGGCGGCTTCCACGGCGGCACTTCGTCCACCGCGCGGGGCTCCACTGGGGGCCACACCTCCACCCGGCCCGCCGCGCCCGAGCGGAAGGCCAGGTGGGTGATGTCCTCGCCGGGCCCGGCGACGCCGTCGCGGGCCGGGCTGCCCTCGGCGAACAGGCGGTTGACCGCGTCCAGCACCGCCTGGCCGGAGCGGAACGACAGATTCAGCGGGATTTCTGCCCATTCGCGGCCCGCCAGCGGCACCTGCTCGGCGAAATGGCGGCGCATGGCATCGAAGGCCTTGGGATCGGCGCGCTGGAATGAATAGATGGATTGCTTGATGTCGCCCACGGCAAAGATGGTGCGCACCTGCTCGTGCGCTCCCCGTCCGGCGAAGAACTCCTCGGTCAGCGCGGCCACCACCGCCCACTGGTCGGGGTTGGTGTCCTGCGCCTCGTCGATCAGCACGTGGTCGATGCCGCCGTCCAGCTTGAACAGCACCCACGGCGCCACGCCGTCCTTCGCCAGCAGGTCGCGGGCGGCCAGGATCAGATCGTCGTAATCCATCAGGGCGCGGCCCTGCTTGCGCCGTTCATACGCGGCCAGCAGTGCGTGGCCCAGGATCAGCAGGCTGGCCGTGCATTGGGCGATGGTGGCCGATTTCAGTTTGTCAGCCACCCGCAGCAGGCGTTCGGCTTCGTCCAGCAGCGCCTGCTCGACGCCGGGGATCTCGGCGATCTTCTTGGTGCACAGGCTCTTGCGGATGGTGCCGTCGGCGGTTAGGTAGGCAAGGCGGTATTTGGCGAAGCCGGCCACCCGGGCCTCGGGATCACCCAGCCAAGCGGCCAGCAGGTTGCCGCGATCGACGTCGGTCTTCGAGCCGGTCAGCAACGCCTGCATGGCGTGGCGGCAGCCCTCGGGGTCGAACGAGCTGTCGGCGCAGGCCTTGGCGACGATGGTGTCCGGGGTGTCCTCCGGTTCCAGCTCAAGGGCAACGCGGATGGCGGCGATGGTGCCGGCGACCCCGCCGTGACGGTCGAGCAGGCGCTTGAGGCGGCCACGGTCGGAGGCCAGCTCGCCCATGAGATCGGGAAACGCGGTCTCGTGGATGCGCCCGGTGACGTCGGCGAGGGCTGCGGCCAGCGCGGTGTCGTCGCCGTCGCGGGCGCGGGTCAACACCTCCTCCTTGGCCTCCTCCAGCAGCTCGCCGGCATCGCGGTCGTCCATGACCTGGAAGTGCGGCGCCAGTTCGGCCTCCAGCGGAAAGCGGCGCAGCAGCGACTGGCAGAAGGCGTGGATGGTCTCGATATGCATGCCACCCGGCACGTCCAGCACGCGGGCGAACAGCCGCCGGGCCTGGGTCATCAGCTCGGGCGAGGGCTCCCCGCCCAGCAGCTTGGCCAGGTCGCCCGCCAGCTTGGCGTCGGGCCAGGTGGCCCATTTCGCCAGCCGTCCGGCGATGCGGTTGCTCATCTCGGCGGCGGCGGCCTTGGTGAAGGTCAGGCACAGGATCTTGTGCGGCGCCGTGCCGGCCAGCAGCAGCGTCAGCACCCGGTCGGTCAGCACCTTGGTCTTGCCGGTGCCGGCGGACGCGCCCACCCACAC
>JAEZFE010000097.1 GCA_023437865.1 Pseudomonadota bacterium
GCTGTTGGGACAGGCTGTCGGCTGGGCCGGCAATGTAGCCGAAGCGCCGGCCGCCACGGGCGTGCAGCAGCCGCGCGATATGCTCCCCCGCCGTTTCGTTGTCGGAGGTCACCGTCCCACTCCAGGCGCTGGTGAGGGCGGAATTGAGCGTGACAACCGGAATCCGCATCCGGTCGATCATGGCCGTCACCTCGGCCGACACGATCTCGTGCGCGCTTACCACCGCATCGACGCGATAGCCGGCAAGCTGACCGACCGCCTCGCCGAGGGTCCGTTCCGTATCGGTCTGGACAAGCATCATCTGCTTGCCCGCCGCCTGCAAAGCGCGCGAGAACGCTTCCAGCGCGCGGGTGTGATAGGGATTGATCAGGCTGCCGGCGACCACCGCAACGATGTTCGAGCGGTTCGTCAGCAGGATCCGCGGGAGGATGTTCGGCCGGTAGCCGAGTGCCTCGGCCGCTGCCACCACCTTTGCCCTGGTTTCCGCCGACACACACTTTCCGGGCGTGAAGCTGCGCGAAACCGCGGACTGCGACACCCCTGCCAGCTTCGCCACGTCGATCGACGAGGGCGGCTTCTCGTTCCTAGCCATGCCCAATGCTCACTTCGCACCCGCAAAAAGCTTCTGGCCGCCCCTGTTGCTCTCGGGCGCCTCGGCCCTATATGATCGCATTGCATAGCTATGCAACCAATTGAATATTCCTGCGGCCAATCTCCGGATACGGATTGCGTCGCCGCGCTGAAGCCGGAGAAGAGAACATGCCCTCTGTTGGTCGCGGTGACCGTCCCCCTGCCGCGGATGCCGGCCCGTCCGCTCATCCCGGGCTGGTGCTCCTGGCGCTGGCCATGGGCGGCTTTGCCATCGGCACCACCGAATTCGCGTCCATGAGTCTGCTGCCCTACTTCGCGGACGGCCTCGGCATCGACGAGCCGACCGCGGGGCACGTCATCAGCGCCTACGCTCTGGGTGTGGTGATCGGGGCGCCGGTGATCGCCGTGCTGGGCGCCAGAGTGGCGCGGCGGACATTGCTGATCGGCCTCATGGCCGTGTTCGCCGTGGCAAACGTTCTCAGCGCGCTTGCGCCGTCCTATGACTGGATGATCGCCTTCCGGTTCCTGAGCGGGTTGCCGCACGGGGCCTATTTCGGCGTCGCCGCACTCGTCGCCGCTTCGCTGGTGCCGCCGCACCGCCGTGCCCAGGCGGTGGCGCGCACCATGCTCGGCCTCACCGTCGCCACCATCCTCGGCGTGCCGCTCGCCAACTGGATCGGTCAGGCGCTCGGCTGGCGCTGGGGGTTCGGCGTGGTCGGCGTTCTGGCGCTGCTTACCGTCGCGCTGGTCTGGGTCTATGCGCCCAGGGAGGGGGCGTCGCCGGAAGCCAGCCCGCTGCGCGAACTGAGTGCGCTCAAGCGCCGGCAGGTATGGCTGACGCTAGGCATTGGCGCGATCGGGTTCGGCGGCATGTTCGCGGTCTACACCTACGTCGCCTCGACACTGATGGCGGTGACCCAGGTGCCGCCGCATTTCGTGCCGGTGGTCCTGTGCGTCTTCGGCATCGGCATGACGGCGGGCACGCTGGCCGGCGCCTGGGCGGCGGACCGCGCCCTTATGCCCACGGTCGGCGGGATCCTGTTGTGGAGCGCCGCGGCGCTGGCCCTGTTCCCCCTCGCGGCGGGCAATATCTGGACGGTCTCGCTCGTGGTCTTCCTGATCGGCGGCGGCGGCGGGCTTGGCACCGCGCTGCAGACCCGGCTCATGGACGTGGCGGAGGACGCGCAGACGCTCGCCGCAGCCCTCAACCACAGTGCCTTCAATGCCGCCAACGCGCTGGGGCCTTGGCTCGGCGGGATGGCGATCGCGGCGGGGTGGGGATGGACGTCCACGGGGTGGGTGGGCTGCGCGCTCGCCCTCGGCGGCTTCCTCATCTGGATCATCTCGCTGCTGGACGAGCGGGCGACCAGCGCGAGATCAGAAGCGGCGTGATGCCGCCCCCCTGAGAACATTCCGGGTCGGGCGGAGCTAAGCCCTTGCCTTCTCCACCCAACCACCCTCGGCCGTCTGCTGGTAGTAGACCGAGGGCCGGCTTTCCAAAGCGTTCTCAATCTTTTGGCGGAACGCTTGCTGGTCTGTGCAAAGATGTGCAACGCCGAAGCCGCATCCCGCTCCTTGCGAAATTCGAGCTTACATCCTGTAAGTTCGCGGCTTGACACTGCACGCCGACATGTTCTACAAATGTTTCCATCAACATCACAGGCGCGCCCGGAGACCAGCGATGGCTCCGGGCGTTTGCTTTATAGGTCGCCGCTCGCATCCTATTCGGGACGGCGAAAATGGCATTCCTGGTTCCAATGGTCGCCGAGGAAGTCTGTGGGGACGGACTTGTACTTGATATCCGGATGGCAGGTCGTGGAACTGCGCCAGACCCGGCGCAGGGCTTCGTCGTCGCTCTTGCTCCAATCGAAGCCCTTCAGGTCCTCGTCCTCGGGCCAGCATGAATTGACCCCCATCGATCCGCTCCATGCCTCCAGACGCCGCAGGAGCCAGAAACGGAAAATGAACCCGTCTTTAAGGTCGGGCTCGCGGACCATCAGAACTGCGTAATAAGGCGTTTCCTCGATCAGCCGATAGCGGGTGGGCATGTATGGGTCGCGCTTGCGATAGCTGATGCGGCCATCGGCATGCAGGGTCATCGGCCCATGCGCATCCTTGTCGGTGCCATTCCAGGTGCCGTTATTACACTGCGGCTCCCAGGTTCCCAGGAAAAAGCGCATCCCGGCATTGTCGGGGATGGGCGGCCAGTATTTGTCACCCGGCGGGTAATCCAGCCAGGCCCAGGCCGGGTGATTGCTGGAGAGCAGCAATGCCACCAGCGCTGTTGCGAGCAATCGCATTTTCCCTCCCTGGCACAACAACCATCATGAGGAGTGTATCATGGGCAGCAGGACCGTGCAGCGCATGCGCGAGCACATCAAGAAGAACGAAGGCGTCGTCGACAGGCCTTATCGCGACAGCAAGGGCCTACTAACCGCCGGCTCCGGATTCAAGGTTGACACCGAGGATGCTTTCGCAGCCCTGCCATTCCAGGTCAAGGATGCCAAGACCGGTCAATGGCGTGACGCCAAAGACGACGAAAAGCGCGACGAGTTTCAGCGCATCCAATCCATGTCAGAGAAGGAGCTCAAAAAGGACAAGAATGCCTTTCGGATTCCCGAGGATCGGATCAATACTAAGGTTGAGTCTGAAATTGCAGAGCGCATTGATAAAATTAAGAACGAGGTCGGTGCTGAGAATTGGGATCGCCTGAGCGACGGCCAGAAGACCGCCATCCTTGACGTCCACTACGCGAACGGCAGTCTGGAGAAATACCCGAACCTAAAACAGGCCATCAAGGACGGCGACGCTGAGGGCATCGGCAAAAACGTCGATTTCCACAGTGGTGGCGCCCGCAATTGGGATCGTCTGGTCCGCAACCGGGCAGAGGCGCAGGGTATTTCCGAAGACGAGGCCCGTCGCCAGGTCGAGGAAGACAAGCAGAACGGAGTGTTCGGCTTGGAGCATCTCCGTCCGCAGCCGAGGCCGGAACCGGAAGGCGAGGGCCAGAACGGCAATCAGGCGCCCACGCCCCCTACCACCCCTGGTAACGGTGAGCCGCCGCAGCCCGCCCAGGAACCGCCCCTGGTCTCGGCGATGCCGCCCCACCCGCAGCCCGAAGCTCAGCAGCAACCTGGCTCGGGAAAGGAACAAAACGCGTCCGAACCACCCGCCGATCCAAAGGCCGCCTCAATGGTGGAGATGGCCGGCACGCCCATCGACAATCCCGGCCAATCCGCCCTGCTGAAGCCGGTGGAGAAACTGACCCAGTCCGAGATGACGAACATGATCCATTCGGCGCAGGAGGATTATCGCGGCTGGCGCTCGGGCGATCCGCTCAAGGCGCACACCTACGAGAAGGTGCAGGACTGGCACGTCAACGTCTATGGCGATCAGCCACAAGGCAATGATGGCGGCAAGCCCATCGAGCCGACGCCGATCCGCCCGATCCCCGAGCAGCCATCGCCCCATACCACGCCGCAGGGCGAGGATTTGTGGCAGGCGACCGCCCGCATCGGGCAGCAGGTGGCTGATGCCGCCGGCAGCGATGGTACTGCCGACGCGGTGAAAGGGTTGCAGCGCGGCCTCAACATGCTGAACGAGGCCAACCCGTTGCCCAAGCGGTCACCGGCCTATGGCCTCTACACTAAGCTGGGGCCGGTGGACGAAGACGGCGCGTATGGTCCGCAGACCGACTTCGCCCTCAAGCACGCCACCGCGCGTCTCGGGCCGGACAAGGTGGACGAGGCGTTCGCGCTGGGCCGCTTCAACACCTTCGCTCGCAACGCCCAGCGAAATGGCAATCCCGAGGGCCTGGAGGACAAGACCCATTCCATCTTCGGCCCGCTGTTCCGCGATCCGGCGAGCAGCAAGGCGCCCAAGGTGGAGGGCGGGGTATTGCAAGAGACGCTGAACGGCTTCGGCCAGGACCTCAAGGTGGACAACTGGGTCGGCCCCAAAACCTGT
>JAEZFE010000358.1 GCA_023437865.1 Pseudomonadota bacterium
CACCGGCGAAACGCGGGCCAGCTTGGCGAAGCGGTTGAAGAAGTCGTCGTCGGGACCGAACACCACCGAGGGCCGGATAATGGTGGCGGCGGGGAAGGCGGCTTGAACCGCTTCCTCACCCAGCGCCTTGGTGCGCGCGTAGTCCGACGGCGAATTTTTATCGGCGCCTAGGGCAGACATGTGCACCAGGGTGGTGACGCCGGCCTCCTTGGCGGCCAGGGCGACATTGGCGGCGCCCTGGCGATGGACGGCTTCGAAGCTGGCGCGGCCTTTCTCGAACAGGATGCCGACCAGATTTACCACCGCGTCGGAACCGGCGAGGACAGCACGCAGGCTGGCCGGGTCGGTGACGTCGGCGCGCACCGGGTTGACCTGACCGGGATCGCCCATGGTCTTGACGAATCCCGCGCGTACGGGGTTACGCACCGCTACGCGCACAATCCAACCCTGCTGGGCCAGCCGCCGTACAACTTGACGGCCAATGAAGCCCGAGCCGCCGAAGACAGTCACCACACGCCGCATGAAGACCCTCCACTCTCCTGGCCATCCCTTGTGCGGGCGGCCTATGTCTTTGAGGGAAAAGGCTATTCGTTTCACCTGGGGAACGCAACGGCGAGTAGGAGTGGCCTCCGGCGTGAGGTGCGCGGAGAGGTATACGAATTTTTTTTCAAAAAGCCTGTTGACATGGGAGGGGCTGGCGGATATTTCTCTGCGCCTCGGCGGGAGCTACCCCGCTGAACCACCTGCCCAGGTGGCGGAATTGGTAGACGCGCACGGTTCAGGTCCGTGTGGCCGTGAGGTCGTGGAAGTTCGAGTCTTCTCCTGGGCACCATATCTTTTCCCGGCAGTACCTGACGCCGGGGCCGGCCCCAAGGGGCCACCTGCCAAACGGCTCCTCCGGGGAAACCTGAAGGAGCCGTTCGCATGTCCATCACCTATCATCTAGGCGATCTGCCCGACGATCTCGACCTTGGCCCGGTGGTGGCGGTCGACAGCGAGACCATGGGGTTGTCGCTGGTGCGCGACCGGCTGTGCGTGGTCCAGCTGTCCGCCGGCGATGGCGACGCCCATGTGGTGCACTTTCCCGATGCCTGCTACGACGCGCCCAACCTCAAGCGGTTGCTGGCCGATCCCATGGTGACCAAGCTGTTCCACTTCGCCCGCTTCGACGTGGCGATGGTCAGCAAGTACCTGGGCGTGCGCTGCGAGCCGGTGTGGTGCACCAAGATCGCTTCCAAGCTGACGCGCACCAACACCGACCGCCATGGACTGAAGGACCTGTGCCGCGAACTGATCGGGGTGGATCTGTCCAAGCAGCAGCAGACCTCGGATTGGGGCGCTCCCACGCTGACCAACGAACAATTGGCCTATGCGGCGTCTGATGTGCTGCATCTGCACCAGCTCAAGGCCAAGCTCGACGCCCTGCTCGATCGTGAAGGCCGCCGGGAGGTGGCTGAGGCCTGCTTCCGATTCCTGCCGGCCCGCGCCGAGCTTGATCTGCTGGGTTGGGACGAGGAGGACGTGTTCTCGCACTGAGGTTCCGGGAGGGCGATTCAGTCCGTCCTCCTTCTTTTGCCTTCCGATTGGCGGCGCGATTCGTATAGTGAGGGCCTGGGCCGCGTTCTTGGCCTGGGCTTTGCAAGTTCCATAGGGCCAGTCCATGACCATCGCCGCGCCGGAAGGCGTCACTGTCCGTTCCGAGGGTCTCTCCGCCGATATCGCCTCTGCCCGCCGTGTACTCACGGCCGAGGCTGCGGCCTTGGAGGCGCTGGCCCAGTCCTTGGGCAGCGCGTTCATCGCCGCGTTGGATGCCCTGGCGGGTGCCTCGGGCCGCGTGGTGGTGTCGGGCATGGGCAAGTCCGGCCATGTGGCGCGTAAGATCGCGGCCACCCTGGCGTCCACCGGTACGCCGGCATTCTTCGTCCATCCCGGCGAGGCCAGCCATGGCGATCTGGGCATGATCATGCCGGACGACGCGGTGGTGGCGCTGTCCAATTCAGGCGAGACGCCGGAACTGAGTGACATCGTTGCCTATACGCGCCGGTTCGAGATCCCGCTGGTGGGCATCACGTCGCGTACCGGCAGCAGCCTGGCCCAGGCCGCCGATGTCGCGCTGATCCTGCCGCCGGTGCCCGAGGCCTGCCCCATGGGTCTGGCGCCCACCACCTCGACTACGCTGATGCTGGCGCTGGGCGACGCGTTGGCGGTGGCGCTGCTCGAGCGCCGCAATTTCACCGCCGCCGATTTCCGTGTCTTCCATCCTGGCGGCAAGCTGGGCCAGCGCCTGCTCAAGGCCGCCGACCTGATGCATGGTGGCGGCGGCGTGCCGGTGGTGGGTCCCAGCGCCCCCATGTCCGAGGTGCTGCTGGAGATGACCGGCAAGCGCCTGGGCTGCGCCGGCGTGGTCGAGGACGGTACACTGATTGGCATCATCACCGATGGCGATCTGCGCCGGCACCTCCAGGGCGACCTGCTTGGCCAGAGTGCACGACAAGTCATGACCGCCAGCCCCAAGACGGTGCCGCCGACCATGCTGGCCGCCGAAGCGCTGCGCATCATGAACGCCAAGTCCATCAC
>JAEZFE010000474.1 GCA_023437865.1 Pseudomonadota bacterium
AGGGGAAGACGGTCGAGGAGCCGGCGGCCCAGACGCCCGCGCGAGTCTGCGAACCGCCGGTGGCGCCGTCGCCGCAAGCGGCCAGGGCCAGGGCGGCGGCGCCCGTCAGGGCGAGGATTTTCAGGGAACGGATCATGTGCGACCTCCGTGTCATGTCGGCTCGCTTACACCAGAGCTTTGTGACGGGGCCGCTTTGGGTTTGTGACGCTTTCGCGCAGCGCCCGGCGTTGCACGGCGCGCGCCATGAAAAAATCAGTGCGTGCAGTGCAATCCGTCCAACGCGCTGGGCGATCAGTCGGGGAATCATCGGCGTCGGCTGCTCAGACTATCTGGTGCAGGGCAATGACTTGCGGGGCAACACCGGCGCCGCCCTTACCGATAGCTCCGCCGCCGCTGATGGCTATATACTTGGCAATCTGGGCGCCGTGACTAAGAACAAAGGTTCGGACGCCATTGCGAGCGGCGCCTCTTCCAAGGTCGTAACCTACGGCGGGTTCAGAACCCCTGTGGCGTCCGATCTGGTCGTAACGGCAAACAGCGCCTTGGGCACGAACAGTTTGTGGGTTGACCCCGCGCTGATCACTTCGACGCAGTTCACTGTGAAGACCGGCAATGGAGCGGCAGCGGCCAACCTCGCCTTTTCGTGGTGCCTCGATATGGAGAGTATCTAATGAGCGATCTGACCCAAGAAACCAAATCTGTCCTCGATGGGGATCTGACCGGCTGGACGTACCATGTCGGCCGTCAGGGGCGCGGCATGGGCTTCTTGGCCACCCTGTCCTCGGCGGACTATAGACCGGCCATCTTCCAGACCTCGCCGCAAGTCGGGTTTCACTACCGGGCCGAAGCGGAAACGGCTGATCTAGCCATGCTGATGGCGATAGGTTTTTCGGGCCACGCCGTTCCTTAGAGGACGGTGAAGGTGTAGCGTCCGTGCACGGAGGCTGCATGCAGAACGCCGATCATGAGCTTGGTCTGACTGGTGGGGAATCGTCCCTGTTAAATGTTCTGCCGGTCATGGCCGAGCCGAACGCGCCTTTCATGCAGTATAGCACCTGCTGCGCTGCGGATTTTTTCCACCCCGAGTTCCATAGACTTTGCAGTGAGCTCGGCGTTGGATTCGGCTACCATCGGAAGGTCTGGGAGTGGGTTTTTATCGCCCATCATCTCAGAACGGTGTCCGGGCCAGGCACTTGGGGTTTGGGCTTTGGCGTCGGCGGCGAACCGATGCCCGCCTTTCTGGCCAAGGCCGGTGCGGCGATCGTCGCCACCGATGCTCCCGAGGAGATTGGGGTAGCAAGCGGGTGGCTGGCTGGCGATCAACTCGCTCAGGGAATGGACAGTATGCCCTCCCCGAACATGGACCGGCAGCTTTTTGAGAGGCTGGTGGCGTTTCGCCGATGCGACATGAATGCCATATCACCAAAGCTGCGCGATTTCGACTTCTGTTGGTCCTCTTGCGCGCTAGAGCATCTTGGCTCGCTTCAAGCGGGGCTGGACTTTGTTACGAACAGCTTGGCCACACTGAAGCCAGGCGGTCTGGCCGTTCATACGACCGAGTTTAACCTAAGCTCTGATTGGGAAACCATCGAAGATGGACCCTGCGTCCTCTACCGGCGCCGGGACATTCAAGCACTGGTTGATGAGTTGGTGATTGAAGGTCATGAGGTGGCGCCCTTTCTGGTCGCCCCAAACACCATGGTCATGGATGATTTTGTCGACCTGCCGCCCTACTCACATGCGCCGCACCTGAAGCTCATGTACGAAGGGCATGTAACCACTTCGATAGGGCTGGTTGTTCGAAAGAAGCGCTAATCAATGGCTGATTAGCGCAAAACAGTCTCGCGCCCGTCAAAGACGCAGCCCCGGTTCTGGGGCGTAACACCCCGCTTCGGCGGGTTTTTCTTTGCCCACGATCCCCCGCGTAGGAGCCGCCAGTGTCAGCAGGCGACCACATCACCATGCCCGGCGTCCCGGCGCTCATTTCGCTGGCCGGAGCCCTTGGGCTTGGTGGTGTTCTGACGGCGATATTCTCCCGACCTTCACGGCGGGCGGTGGATGCAGCGGCGGGCAAGGATGAAGCGACGGGTGGAGCTGCCGTCATCACCGCGACGGCGTCAGCCTTCACTGAGGTGACCAGCGGCCTGCGTGAAGAGATCGAGCGGCTTCAGCAGGTCGCCGTGCGGTTCGAAGCCGACCTGGCGGCGGCCCATGAACGCATCCTCGCCGCTGAGAAGCGAGCGGCTGAGGCGGCGGCCGATCTGGTGCGGGTGCGAGCCGAGCGCGATGCGGCCCTGTCGAAGGTCGAGCTTCTGACCGGCGAAGTCCGCCAGCTGCAACAGGTCATCACCTCGCTGCGTCGGACGGAGGAGCAGGCATGAACCGCGACTACGAATGGCTGGACGGCGCCGTGGTGCTGTTCGCCCTGACCATCTTGGCCTTCATCTCCGACGCGCTGGTGTTCGCCCGCATCCCGGAGAACCAGCTGGCGATCCTGGCCTCTATCGCGTCGGGCATCCTTGGGACCGTCGTCGGGGCCTATGCAGGCTACCGCTGGGCCACGTCCAAGCAGGCCAGCGAGACCATCGCCAATCTGGCGGTGAAGGCCGCTGAGCGCCAAGCGGTCGAGGTGGTCAACACCGCTGAGGACGCCGTGCCGGTCGAGACGGCGGAGAAGTAGACCCCGCCAACTTTCGGCCGGCTGACCGCCACTTTCTGGCGGATTCCCCACAACCCGGAGACTGCCCATGAGCGACAAGGCTCTATTCGACGCCGTGCGCGCCATCGTCGGGCGCGGCCTGACGCAAGGCGAGGTGGACCGCATCAAGACGGCGCTGAAGGGCATCACCAATGATGACACCCTTTCCGGCCGGATCGAGGTCGACCCCCAGCTGATCGCGGACCTGAAGCGCGACGAAGAGGTGAGGCTGACCGCCTACAAGGACACGGTCGGCGTCTGGACTATCGGCTACGGCCACGCCCACGTGCAGCCCGGCACGGTCTGGACGGAGGCCCAGGCTGAGGCTGCGCTGAAGCAGGACGTGCTGGAGCACGACGCGAAGCTGGCCGCCGCCCTGCCTTGGGTGAACCAACTGGATCCGGTTCGCCGGCGCGTGCTCCAGAACATGGCCTTCAACCTCGGCGTCGGTAAGAAAAGCGATCGGAAGGAGCGGCGGGGCGGCGCATAACGCGCAGTATAGGCCCGCCGCCACTTCAGGCGAGGAGAGGCCGAAAAGCGCAGCGATTTCAGAGACGGCGCGCGTTCCGGACGAAGTCGGTGCGCGGGTGGAGCGGCGGACGGAGCCGTGAGCCCCGTCCGCGATCCGGTATTACAGCAGGCGCTTGCGCATCGCCTGAGACAGCATGTCGATGGCGGTCACGGCGATGACGATGACCACGGCGATGGCCGCGACCTGACGGTACTGGAAGGCCTGCATGCTTTCGAACAGCACCTGGCCGATGCCGCCGGCGCCGATCAGACCCAGTACGGTGGCCGCGCGGCTGTTCGATTCAAAGCGGTAAAGGGCGAAGGAGGTCCACAAGGGGGCCACCTGGGGAATGACGCCCCAGACGATCTCGTGCAGCTGGCTGGCGCCGGTGGCGCGGACGCCCTCGACCGGGCCCTTGTCGATCGACTCGACCGCCTCGGAGAACAGCTTGGCCAGCACGCCGCCGGTGTTCAGAGCCAGCGCCAGCACGCCCGCCAGCGGGCCCAGGCCCACGGCGACGATGAAGACCAGACCCATGACCAGGTCGGGGATCGAGCGCAGCAGGTCCATCAGGCGACGGACCGGCCAGACGACCCAGGCCGGAGCGATGTTGCGGGCCGACAGCAGGCTGAGCGGCACGGCCAGGAAGATGGCCAGGAAGGTGCCCCACAGGGCGATCTGGACCGTCTGCCACATCTGGCCGACCAGCATCTGCCAGTTCGAGAAGTCCGGGCGCAGCAGGTCGGCGCCGTAGATGCGGATGTTCTCGGAATTGGTGATCAGGCGCGGCAGGTTCTTCAGCTCGACCGGGCCGAAGCTGTAGATCAGCACGGCGGCCAGCCCGCCCCACAGC
>JAEZFE010000525.1 GCA_023437865.1 Pseudomonadota bacterium
CGCCCAACCGCCCTCCGAGCCTTCAAACCAGCGCCATTGATCGGCTGCGGCGGCACCACGGTGGTCATCGAGACTTTAGCTGCATGGTGCTAAGCAGCGCAGCGCCCCGACCTGCAGCCCGTTCGACCGTTCATGAACGCCACAATGAGCGTCGGTCGTAGCCGTTGAACATCTTCATCGCTATGCGGACGCATTGGACGGTCCCCAACTATTCTGCGCACATTCACCGCATATTTTCTGAGTGCACCAACTTGCATTTCCGCTCGGTAATTTGGCCGCCGTAGCCCACCTCTCGCACATACGATGCATGCGAGAACTGCAATCGCCCCATGCGAAATCAGCTGGCCATTGGAGAAACCCCGCCGCGGCAGGGCATTCCCGCCTTTCCGCCTGGTAACCATCTGCCATGATTAACAATTGCTGAGGTTTTCTACTTGCACCTTTGCATGTAGTGGTTCCTGACTATTGGGATTTGGAGTTCAGCGACCAGATCGTGGAATTACCGCGGTGACAGATGCTGAACGCATGATGATCGCTAGAGGATACTGCATGGGGTCGGGCAAGGTCGCGCTCATTACCGGAATCACGGGCCAGGACGGCTCCTACCTCGCCGAGCTTTTGCTCGAAAAAGGCTATGAAGTACACGGCATCAAGCGCCGTGCCTCGCTGCTCAATACCCAGCGCGTGGACCACATCTACGAAGACCCGCACACCAAGAATGGCCGCTTCAAGCTCCACTATGGAGATCTCTCGGACACCTCCAACCTGACGCGCCTCGTGCGCGATATCGAGCCCGACGAGGTCTATAATCTGGGTGCCCAGTCGCACGTAGCCGTCAGCTTCGAGGCGCCCGAATATACCGCCGATGTCGACGCCATCGGCACGCTGCGCCTGCTCGAGGCCATTCGCTTCCTGGGCCTTGAGAAGAAGACCCGCTGCTATCAGGCGTCGACCTCGGAACTCTATGGCTTGGTCCAGGAGACCCCGCAGCGCGAAACCACGCCCTTCTATCCGCGCTCGCCCTATGCCGTGGCCAAGATGTACGCCTATTGGATCACGGTGAACTATCGCGAGGCCTATGGGATCTATGCCTGCAATGGCATCCTCTTCAATCACGAGTCCCCGCGCCGCGGCGAGACCTTCGTGACCCGCAAGATCACCCGTGGCCTCTCCAACATCGCCATGGGGCTCGAGCCCTGTCTCTATATGGGTAATATTGACGCGCTGCGTGACTGGGGCCATGCCAAGGACTACGTCCGTATGCAGTGGATGATGCTGCAGCAGGAAAAGCCCGAAGATTTCGTCATCGCCACGGGCGTGCAGTACTCAGTGCGCGAGTTCATTCAATGGACGGCAAAGGAACTTGGCATCACCCTCGAATTTTCCGGGTCTGGCGTTGATGAGGTCGCAACGGTGGCCGCTATTGAGGGCGGTATGGCCCCTGCCCTCAAAGTCGGTGACGTTATCGTTCGCATCAACCCGCGCTACTTCCGCCCGTCCGAAGTCGAAACTCTGCTCGGGGATCCGAGCAAGGCCAAGCAGAAGCTCGGTTGGACCCCCGAAATCACCGCCCAGGAAATGTGCGCCGAGATGGTTCGTGAAGACCACAAGGCTGCGCGTCGCCATGCTCTCCTCAAGCAGCACGGCCTCGATCTTCCCGTGAGCGTGGAATAGCGCAATGACTTTCGATCTGACCAACAAACGGGTCTATGTCGCCGGCCACCGCGGCATGGTCGGTAGTGCCGTCGTTCGCCGGCTCGCCACCGAAGGCTGCGAAGTGATCACCGCGGGCCGCGATGTCGTTGACCTCAAACGCCAGGCCGAGGTCGAAGCATTCATGCGGGACGCCAAGCCAGACGCCATCGTCATGGCGGCAGCAAAGGTCGGCGGCATCCTGGCCAATGACAATCATCCGGCCGACTTCCTCTACGACAATCTGATCATCGAAGCCAACATCACCCAGGCGGCCTTCGAGAACGGCGTGCAGAAGATGTTGTTTTTGGGGTCGAGCTGCATCTATCCAAAGATGGCGGACCAACCGATCACTGAGGATGCGCTACTGACAGGCCCGCTTGAGCCGACTAATGAATGGTACGCAATCGCAAAGATTGCCGGTATCAAGCTCGCGCAGGCTTATCGGAAGCAGCACGGCGTAGACTTCATTGCGGCTATGCCAACCAATCTTTACGGACCGGCTGACAATTTCGACCTCAACTCCAGCCATGTGGTGCCTGCGCTGATCCGCAAGGCTCATGAGGCAAAGATCAAGGGCGACAAGACCATCACCATCTGGGGCACCGGCACCCCACGTCGCGAATTCCTCCATACCGATGACTGCGCCGATGCGCTGGTTTTCGTGCTCAAGAACTATTCCGGCCATGATCATGTCAATGTCGGCTCGGGCGAGGACGTGACCATTCTCGACCTGACCGAAATGGTTTGCGACGTTGTCGGTTTTACCGGGCGGATCGAGCACGATCTCAGCAAGCCCGACGGGACGCCGCGCAAGCTGATGAGCGCCGACAAGCTACGCGCCATGGGCTGGAAGCCAAGGATTTCCCTGCGCGACGGGCTGGTTTCGACCTATCGCTGGTTTCTCGAGCACGAGGCGGCCTGATGGACAGTGCAGCGGTGCAAACTCCAGCCGTCGACCGCCCTTTGAGCCGAATGTTGGTACTTGGCGTGCCCGTCGACCTGGTGAACCTGCAGCGGGCCGTGGCGCTGGTGGGGGGTTGGGCAAGCAAAGGTCCTGCACGCACCGTATTCGTGCGGGAAGTACCCAGCCTCATGTTGGCGGTGGATACGCCGGCGCTCCGCGACCTGCATGCGCAAGCGGATCTCGTGGTGCCCGATGGCATGCCGCTGGTCTGGGTCGGGCGTTTACAGGGCCATGGCGCGGAAATCGGCCGTGTGGCGGGGGCGGATTTGATGGATGCGGTTTGCGCCGCGTCATTGCGAACTGGGCAGAGTCATTTCTTCTTTGGCGGCAAACCCGGTGTGGCGGAAGAAGCTGCGCGCAGGCTGGGTGAGCGTCATCCGGGCCTAAAAGTCGCCGGCTGTTTCAGCCCACCCATGCGTGATATAGAACCCGATTTCAAGCTCGATGCCGAGGCGCGGGCCGAGATCGACCGCATCGCCGTCAGTGGCGCCGATTTCATCTGGGTGGGCATTTCAAGCCCCAAGCAGGAATACTGGATGATGCAGGCGGCGCCCATCGTGGGGCGCGGCGTGTTCTTCGGCGTCGGCGCCGCTTTTGATTTCCATTCCGGCGCCGTGCAGCGCGCGCCCAGCTGGATGCGCAACAATGGCTTGGAATGGCTGCACCGGCTGCTCAGCGAGCCGCGCCGCCTCTGGCGTCGCTATCTCATCCTGGCGCCCAAGTTCGTCTGTATGCTGCTGCTCGAGCGGTTTGGACTGGTCGGCCGCAATGGCTAGGACGGAAAGGGCCGGCCGGCCGATGCTGGCGCGGATCGGCGGCCTGCTCACGCGCTATGGTCAGGTGCGCTGGTCGCTGGTCGATCAGGTCGTGGTGAGCGGCGCGAATTTCGCCACCGGGGTGCTGGTGGCGCGCTATCTCGGCATCGAGCAGTTCGGCGTGTTTTCGCTGGCCTGGCTGGTTCTGCTCATTGCCCAGAGCGTGCAGCAAGCTCTTATCTCCTCACCCATGCTGAGCATCGGGCCCAAGCAGGCGGCCGCCGAACAGGGCCATTACTACGGGATCATGCTGGCCGAACAGCTCGCTTTCGGCCTGCTGGCGGGCGGCACCGTCGCGATCGCCGCTGCCGCCGGCGACGCGCTGGGCTGGGTCAGGCAGGATTTGGGGCTGCCGTTACTGGTCGCTGTGTTCTTCACGCAGATGCAGGATTTCCTGCGCCGCTATAATTTTTCGCTCGGCCGGGCCCGCATCGTAGTAGCCACCGATATGGTGCGGAATGGGGTGCAGGTAACCGGCCTATGGTTGTTGTTCGAGCATTATTCCGCGCTGAGCGTAGGACAGGTGCTCTATTTTATTGCCGGCGCGGCTCTGCTGGGCAATCTCGTCGTCCTCCCCGCGCATCCGCGCTGGCCGCAATCCTGGCAGGGTACTGACGAACTCATCAAGCGCCAGACCGATTTCTCCAAATGGCTTCTCGGGTCGGCCCTGATGCAATGGACGACCGGGAACTTCTTCACGATCACCGCGGGTATGCTGCTCGGGCCTGCCGCGGCCGGAGCCCTGCGTGCATCCCAGAATCTACTTGGGGTCACGCATATTTTCTTCCAGGCCGCCGACAATGTCGTGCCACCGCGAGCATCGAAAATCTTTCACCACTCGGGGCCGTCCGCGCTCAAACGCTTTGTCGGCAAGGTATTCCTGGTCGGCGGCAGTGCAACCGGCCTCGCATGCCTGGCCTTTGGGCTGTTTCCCGAATTTTGGCTTCACCTTGTCTATGGCGATGACTATGCGGGCAATGGCAGATTGCTGGTTGGATTTGCATTCGTTTATCTCGCTATGGCTATGGTCATGCCGCTGCGACATTTCTTTCTTGCACTTGAAGACACCAAGCCATTGTTCACCGGCTACGTTCTAGCCACGATATTTACGATTTCCTTGTCCTACTGGATGACGGAGAGCTACGGCCTGCTTGGCTCCGTAACTGGTTTCTTGTTTGTTCAGGTCATTATCCTTCTGACGTTGCTCAGCAGGCTCTTTCGAGTGGTGAAGGTGGGTGCCCGTGAATAGCGCATCTAATGAGGATTTGGCCTTGTCCAATATGAGCCGAACGGATGTGTTTGAACTGTTCATGGCTTATCTGGAACGGGTGGGTACGCATTATTGCATTGTCGGCAACACGGCTGCATTTCCCTGGACCATCCATAGT
>JAEZFE010000012.1 GCA_023437865.1 Pseudomonadota bacterium
TGGTGGTGGAACCGCCGTTTCCGTCGCTGGCGGTGACCACCAGCCGCAGATGCTTGTGCGCGTCCGAGGTGTTCAGCGTATAGGTGGCGGCGGTGGCGCCGGAAATGGCGGCGGCATTGGTGCCCGAGGCGTCGTCGGCGCGATACCATTGATAGGAATAGCTGAGGGGGTCGCCGTCGGCGTCGGACCAGGTGCCGTTATTGGCGGTCGCTTGCTGGCCGACCGCCAGGGTGCCGCCGATGCTGGCGGCGACGCTGGCCACCGGCGCCGAATTGCCGCCGCCGGAGCTTACCGTCAATGTGCTGGTTTGAGCGGCACTGGCGGTCTCGCCGTCGTTCACCGTCAGCGTGACGGTGCGGGTGCCCGCAGTGGGGGCACCGGCGGCGTTCTTGTACACGATCGCCGCCAAAACCGCCTGATAATCGGCCAGCGAGGCCGCGCCGGTCAGGGTGATCGTCGTCGTTCCGTTGCCGGTGACGGCGATGCCGTTGTTCCTGGCCGAGGCGATGTCGCTGGCGGTCAGGGACAGTGTTTCGTTTACGGCGTCCGGGGTGTTGGCCAGGGCAATGGCCGCGGTCAACACGCGGGTATCATTATCGCTTTGGGCGATCGTCGGATTCGGGAACACGGCCACGCCGGTGGCCGGCGTAGAGACGGTCACCGAAGCGTTGTTGCCCGCCGTTCCGCTGTCCAGATCGACGACGGGAGTGCCGCCCGCCCAATGGACTTCGTAGGCGCCACGATCAAGGGCGCCGTCTCGGACGCGGTCCATACCGCGGAGATCGTAGCCGGTGGAGGCGAAATAGCTGGCATTGCTGCTGTCGCCGGCATTGATGAAATCCGTCGCGCCGGCCTTGGGGCGGTAATCCAGTGATGCGGTATCGTTGAAGGCTGCGGTGGTTCCGTTGGTGGCACCCGAAAAATTATACTGTTCCGTGACGTTGACCGTCGCATGAAGTCCCTGATTTACGCCAATGCCGTTGGAGGCCGCGGCGGCACTGATGCCGTCGCTGAACAGGTTGTTTGCGAAAATATTATTATAAAATGAATAGTTACCCGTGATGTCCGTCGTCTGATTGCTCAACGTGATGCCGATGGTTCCGCTGGAAGTGGAGGCTGCCGTCCCGGTAACCGTCAGCGAGTTGTTGGCGATGGTGGTGTTCCTCACCACACCATCAATGCTTCTGCCGCCCGCATAGAGAATCATGCCCCCTGAGCCGGAGTTGGTGTTTGAGGCCCATGAATACGTGTTCTCTACGATGACGCAGTTCTCGACCGTCCCCGTGCTCCAGAAGCGAAGAGGGGCAAAGGCGACCGTGGTGGACGGCGCGGCCTGATTGTTGGCCAGCAGCGTGTTGCGCACGATGATACTGGTGGCGCCTGTGGTCGAGGTGACGACGCTTTGGGCGTTATAACGGAACGAGCAGCCCTCCACGGTCAGAGAACCGCCGCTAAGGGTGATCACACCAGCCAAACCGCCGTTGGTTCCAAAAAAGCGCTCGAAATTCGCGTTCTTGAGGGTGGCTTGCTGGGACGCCACGTTGAAGATAAGGCCGCGCGCATCCGCACTGGTGGCCACGCCCCCGGAAGAATTGATGTCTCCCGAAAAGGTGATGTCGGCAATGTTGTCACCATCCACGTCGCCGTTGATGGTCGCGCCCCTGGACAGGGTAAGCGCGGTGGCGGGAGCATTCTGCGACAGCAAAATGGTCTGCCCCTTCAGGCTGGCGCTGAAGATGATGATGTCGCTGCCATCGCCCGAAACCGCAACGTCGCTGGTGGATACTCCAGCACTGACCGCATTGATGGCTTCGCGAAAGGTGACCGTCCCATCGTTGGTGACCGATGTGAGGCTGCTTGAGTCTGATGTCGAATTAACCGTGATGGTGGCGAGCGAACCGGTGAAGGCGGTCAATGCCTCCTGAGTGAAAGGCAGGGCGGTGTCCACGACGCCGGAATGGGCCTCCAGGTCCCAGTCACCGCCATTCTTGTTGCCGGTATTGTCGTCCGAGGCGGCCACGTCGGCCCCGGTCAATGCGGCGACCTTGTCCAGGAATGCCTGTCCCTCGTCCCCTGCACCCACCTTGCAAGCGAAGAAGCGGATATCACCATCGGGCTTCAGCGCCTCGCCGATAGACCGCAGGGCATTGGCGCTGCCATCGAGACCGTCCGTCCAGTAGGCGCGCCCCGACAGATAAAGGTGGCCGCTACCACCGTGCGAGACCAGGGAAACGGCATCCAGGCCGGTGCGCCCCTTGAGGTACTCCGCCATCTGAGTGAACGCGTCCCGATCCGCGTTCAGGATCACCGTTTCGACCCCAGGTGCGGCGCCGTTGACCAATGTTTGGGCGTCGGCCACGCTGGCGTCGATGAAGACGACTTCGTGGCGTGTCTCGGCCGGAGACGGGGTGGCCGCCGGAGCGGCCACTTCGTGAACTTGCTCGGGGGCATTGTCGGCAGCCGTATCCGCTGCGTGGGGAGCGGCTTCGTGGGCGGCAGTTGCGACGGCGGCGCCGTCAAACATCAGGCGTGGCTCCAGCGACAGGATCGTCGGCCTCACCGTCTTGCGCGCACGATGTTGGGCGGTCTTGATCTTGGACGTGCGCGCCATGCTCCACCTCTCGCCAAAATACTATTCAGAATAGCCATGCATTCCAAAAGGGTTGAGCGTCATCAACGTCTATCGCCGAGTAGACACAATTCGTCACTGGCGGGAACACCGCGTTTCCCTTGGTCTTCGAGATAGGGAGAAGTAAAAGCTTAGGGCGCCCCTCCGCTTCATTTCCCCTGGGGCAGAAGCGACATGAGCACGACCCTGATCTCTTCCGGATCGACCGGCTTGGCGATGAACGGCAGCTTGCTTTGAGAAATCTTCATCATGCGCTCGGCATTGGCCTCGCCTGAGATGATCAGGACGTGCAGGTCGGGAAAATGCCGAAGCAAGACATTGGCGATGTCGACGCCGTCCATCGGGCCGGGGAGCAGAAAGTCGATGATGGCGACCTTGGGGACGGTTCCGTCCTCGGCCAGCATTTGCAGCGCGGCCTCGCCATTGCGGGCGCCGACCGCCGGAATGTTCCAGCGCTTGAGCACGGCCCGCGTTGCCTTCAGAGCCGCCTCGTCATCCTCGATCACCAGAACGGTGGGAGGATTGTGTTCCTCGTCGGGTGGGGCGGCCTCGGACGGGGAATAGCTTTTGGAGGCGACCAGCACCCGGCCCCGCCCATCCACCAGGGCCAGCGGGATAGCGGCGTTGCGGATGGCCTCCCACACCGCCGGCAGCGGATTTTCAGCTTCCTTGAGCAACAGTTCCAGGCGCCTGCGGATTTCAGGGCCCGGTTGGTCAGCGCCGCGTTCCCAGCGCGACACTGTCTTCTGGCTGACTCCCAGAAACACCGCCAGCTCATGCTGCGTCAGGTCATTTTCCTGCCTGAAGCGGCGTATGTCGATCAGCCAGTCCCGTTCCACAATGCCCCGCCCCCGTCCAATGCCGACTCTGCGTGACATTGTATGGTGTGGTCCGGCAACGTCTAAATGCGCCTATCCGTTGAAATCTTTCACATTTAGAGGGGTGATTACACCAAAAGTAGTTCCGTGGCCAAGGCGTGATGAAACTGAAATGCGATGTTCCAAAATTGCGCACAGCCCTTTGGCAATGTTCAGGCCAAGCCCAAATCCCTTCGACGCCTGGCGCGCATCGTTCCCGATTTGCCGGAACTCGTCGAATATTTCCGCGATGGCGTCGTCTCCGATACCGCACCCGTTGTCGCACACTTGGATCGCGACATTGCTGCCTTGGCGCCGGCAGCCGACCACGACCGCGCGCCCCTCGGCGAATTTGATGGCGTTGGAGATCAGGTTGGCCAGGATGCGTTTCAGCAAAAGGGGGTCGGTGCGAACGACGCACGAAGAACGGACCACATGCAGCCGCACACCCGCCGCGATAGCTTCCTGCCGGAACTGTGTATCCAGTTCGGCAAGCAGGTTCCCAAGGGGGACGTCGCGGAGTTCCGGGACGATGACGCCGGCCTCCAGTCTCGAGATGTCCAGCAATGCATGGAGGTAATCGGCCAAGCGCGTGGCCGAGGCTTTCATCTCGGCGATCAAGTCGTTCAGTTCCGCGCCCTTGGTCGGGGCCAGTCCTTCCGCCGCCGAAATCAGCAGGCGAAGGGTGTGAACCGGTTGGCGCAGGTCGTGGCTGGCCGCGGTGATGAACCGTGTCTTGGCGGCGGAGGCGTGCTCGGCCAAGCCCTTGGCCTCGCGCAGTTCCGCCGTCCGCAGTTCGATGGTTCGCCGCAGATGCTGTTCGTCTTCCTCGGCGCACATCAGCGCGAAGGCCACGACCATGGACAACATGATTGCGGCGACCACAAGATAGTAGGCCGCCTGAAAGCCGGTCCAGTCGATGAAGATGTGCCCACTGGTGCCCGACACGATGATATCGGCAATTCTGATAAGCAGGAGGAGCGCGTAAGACGCGAACATCATTGCCAATATTTTTGGCGTCGCCGTGCGGACGCCCTGTTTGCGACTGATCATGATCGCATAGGCCGCGTGGGCGAAATACAGCAGGCGGACGCCTGATATGACAATGATCCGGGTGCCGGTTCCTCCGCCCCATTCCGTGAACGAAACCGTCGTGCCCAGAATCACCGCGGCGATCCCGGGAAGGTAATAGATAGGCTTCACCGTCTTGCCCGCGTAGGCGCATGCGCCCAGATGCGCGCAAAGCGCCGAGGCCATGACCAGCGTGTTGCCAGAGATGAGGGCGGCAGGCTCCGCCCGCCAGAAGACCACGGTCAGAAGACCGGCGCCGTACAGGGCGTTGGAGCCGGAAAAGCAAAACCTGATCAGCCGATCGCCCCTTCCGGCGGCGATAAAAGCCGTGGTCATGGACAAGGCGAGGGACAGAACCGCGGTGGAGAAGGCGAGGGTGCCCACGTCAAGGCGCATGGCTTTTAGTTCTCAGTGGCGCCGCAACGGCCCTGATGCGTGATCGTCGACAGGCGAACGGCCTCCGCCTGTGATGCCATTTGGGCATAAATGGCGATGCGCGCCAATCCTCTGCTGAGTTGGCCAACCCACGCCGGCCGGCGTCTTTGGGCGTGATCCAGGGCCGCAGCGAGCCAATCGCCCGCCCCAAGGGCGGCCTTTGGGTTCTTGGTTTCGCTTGGCGTGTTCGAAAGGATCCGCTGGCCTCTAGGGAATTGACAGGGAAAGGTATGATGCGCTCACCGCCGAACCCTGGCCTACTAATCCATTCAGGTGAGTGGGGCGCTGTCCCAGGAAGACGATGACGCCTGGGAGTTGGCGACCCAAGGCGATCCCCGATAGCTACCGGGCCGATGCAAGGCTGAGCCCGGAAAATCCCAGCGCGCATTTCTTTGCCGAGGCCGCGCGCGTGGAAAGCGTGTGGACAATGAGAAAAGCCGGCATCTCTGCCGGCTTGAATCGTTCGCAAATTTAACGCCTGTGACGCTTGGCGTCCCCTACGGGATTCGAACCCGTGTCGCCGCCGTGAAAGGGCGGTGTCCTAGGCCTCTAGACGAAGGGGACGAGGCGTGTGCGAGGGCGCTTTAATAGCCCCCTGACGCGGGGAAGGCAAGCGCTGTTTTTACATTTTTTGCAGATTTCCTCTGCCAGTGAGGAGGTCGCGCATTTTACGGGAGGAGGCCTCTTGTCGGCTGGCCTTCGGGGGCAGCGCGCGAAGCCTTTAGCGGCTCCCTGTGAACCGGGGATAACCGTCAGCGCGCGGGAGCGGCATCGTCGATGATCAACTGGACTGAGGTCGAGCCTTGCCAGGTGTCTGCGCGCAGGGTGCCGCACAGATGGAAGGCGCCGCCGCGGCTGGTCAGCAGCGCCTGGCCCATGTCGGTGTCGGCGGCGCGGAAGGCGATGGCCTTCAGGCTCTGTCCGCCGGCGCCCTTGAGGATGAGGCGGACATGGCCGTTGCCCACCACGTCGGCCTTGACGATGCGGGCGGCGACGACGGCGAAGCGCGGCTCGGGGTTGCCGGCGCCATAGGGGCCCAGCTGTTTCAGGGTTTCGATCAGATCGACCGAGCAGCCGGCGCAATCCAGCGCGCCGTCCAGTTCCAGGATGGGCACCAATTCGCCGGTCAGCTGGGCTTGCAGGCGGTCGGCCAGGAAGGCGCGGAAATCGTCGAGCCGCTCGCGCAGCACGGTGAAGCCGGCGGCCATGGCGTGGCCGCCGCCGGCCTTGAGCACGCCGGCCTGGCGGGCGGCGATGATGGCGGCGCCGAGGTCCAACCCGGGAACCGAGCGGCCCGAGCCCTTGCCCTCGCCGCCATCCAGCGCGATGACGCAGGCCGGGCGGTTGTAGCGTTCCTTCAGCCGGCCGGCGACGATGCCGATGACGCCGGGATGCCAGTCTTCGCCCGCGGCCACCACCAGCGGCAGGCCGTCATCCGGGCGGCCCTCGGCCTGGTCGATGGCTTCCTGCAGCACCGCCTGCTCGATGGCCTGGCGGTCCTTGTTGTAATCGTCGAGCAGCCGGGCGATCTCGGTCGCTTCCACCGGGTCGTCGGTGGCGAGCAGCCGGGTGCCCAACTCGGCCTCGCCGACGCGGCCGCCGGCATTGACGCGCGGGCCCAGCACATAGCCCAGGTGATAGGCGTCGGGGCGCTCCTTGACGCCGGCCACGTCGGACAGGGCGGCCAGGCCCACATTGGCACGCTTGGCCATGACCTTGAGGCCTTGCGTCACCAGCGCCCGGTTGACGCCCTTGAGCGGCACCACGTCGCACACCGTGCCGAGCGCGACGATGTCGAGCCATTGCATCAGGTCGGGGGCCTTGCGGGCCTGGTACCAGCCGGCCTGGCGCAGGTCGCGGTTGACCGCCACCGCCAGCAGGAAGGCGACGCCGACGGCGGCAAGATGGCCGTGCGGGCTGGTCTCGTCCAGGCGGTTGGGGTTGACCACGGCATAGGCCTGGGGCAACTCGGGCTCGGCTTCGTGGTGGTCGACGACGATCACGTCGAGGCCCGCCTCGGCGGCGGCGGCCAGCGGCACGAAGGCGGTGGTGCCGCAATCAACCGTTACCACCACCGACACGCCCTCGGCCTTCAGCTTCAGCAGGGCGGGGGCGTTGGGGCCGTAGCCCTCGGTGATGCGGTCGGGGATGTGCACGCGCACCCGCGCACCCGCGCTTTCAAAAAAAATCCGCAGCAGCGCCGACGAGGTGGCGCCGTCCACGTCGTAAT
>JAEZFE010000050.1 GCA_023437865.1 Pseudomonadota bacterium
GTCTGGTGGAATGGTGTGGCACCCATGGTTTCGACCTGTGCCTGATCGAGACCATGCCCATGGGCGAGGTTCACGCCGACCGCACCGAGCAATACCTGTCGCTGGCCGAAGTGCAGCGCCGCCTGGCGGAGCGCTGGACCCTCATCGGGACCGATTACCGCACCGGCGGTCCGGCCCGCTATGCAACGGTGGCGGAAACTGGTCACCGCGTTGGCTTCATCACGCCCATGACCCATAATTTCTGCGAAAGCTGTAATCGGGTGCGCCTCACCTGCACCGGCACGCTGTTCATGTGCCTGGGGCAGGAGGATGCGGTGGATCTGCGCGCGCCGCTGCGCGCCAGCGAATCCGACCATTTGCTGGAGCAGGCGATCGACAGCGCCATCGCCCACAAGCCCAAGGGCCACGATTTCATCATCGACCGTGATGCCCGCCCCAGTGTCTCGCGCCACATGAGTGTCACCGGCGGTTGAGGGCGGTTCCGCTTGGCCGCCTTTCCCCTACCCGCTAAACTGGCGGTTTGTCGGGGGAAGGAGAGTGGTTTTGGAGAGTGCGCCGGGTCTTTACGGGTCTTACGCCAGCTACAAGGGCTACACCACGCCCAAGCTCGGGCCCAAGCACATGCGCCGATTCGAGGACGACATCTGGCGCCCCGCCCAGTGCGATGCCGGCATGTCGTTCCTGGAAGTGGGATGCGGCACCGGTGCCTTCCTGGCTTTCCTGGGGGCCAAGGGGGTAGGCCGCTTTCTCGGCATCGACCACGATCCGGCCTTGGCCGACGTGGTGCCCCCATCGGTGCGCGGCCATTTCGCCTGCCGTGACCTGCGCGAGGTCGTGGCCGATCCCGCCATCGAACCGTTCGACCGCGTGGTGGCACTGGACGTGTTCGAGCATTTCACCGCCGAAGACGGCACGGCCCTGCTTGCCGCCTTCCGCGCCAAACTCAGCCCGCAGGGCCGCGTGGTGCTGAAGGTGCCCAATGCCGCCTCGCCCTGGGGGCTCAGCTATCAGTATGGCGACTTGACCCACCGCACTGCCTATACGCCCCTGTCGCTGCGTCAGTTGGCCGACGCGGCTGGCTTCTCGGTGCGTCTGCTGGTGGGTCAGCGCCAGGGCACGCGGCGGCGCCTGTTCACCGACGCGCTGGTGCATCGTTTCCTGTCATGGGCGCTGCTTACCCCGCCGGAGATCTGGTCAGCCAATTTGATCGCCGTGCTGGAGCCCAGGCCATAGATTGCGGTCAGGTCGGTGATATTCAGCTCCCCCGCGCCGGCTTTCGCCACCCCCGAAATGCCGTGCGGACAGCCCTTGGACCTATACCCAGCGGGGGCGCCCCGCCAATGCTCCCTGCCCTTGGGCGTAGCGCGCCCTAGCTGTTCCGCCGGGCTGGCGGGGCCTTTGGGTCGGGGTATATACTCGGTCCGGAATTAGGTGAGCGCCGATGAACCTCTCCAAGATCGCTTTCGTCAGCTCGGATACCGAAGCCGGGAATGCCGCCCTCAAGCGGCTGCAGGACCGCTATGAGCACGTGCCGCCCGAGGAAGCCGAACTGATCGTGGCGCTGGGCGGTGACGGGTTCATGCTCGAGACCCTGCATCGCTTCATCGACCGCCAGGTGCCCATCTACGGCATGAACCGGGGCTCGGTGGGGTTCTTGATGAACGCTTTCCGCGAGCACGGGCTGATCGACCGGCTGCGCAAGGCCCAGCCGGTGGTGCTGCATCCCTTGCGCATGAAGGCGCGGCTTACCAACGGCGAGCGAATCCAGGCGCTGGCCATCAACGAGGTGTCGCTGCTGCGCGAGACCCGACAGGCCGCCAAGGTGCGCATCCGCATCGACGGCAAGGAACGGCTGGAAGAACTGATCTGCGACGGCGTGCTGGTGTCCAGCCCCGCCGGTTCCACCGCCTACAACCTGTCGGCCCATGGCCCCATCGTTCCGCTGGGCGCGGGCATCCTGGCACTGACCCCGATTTCGGCGTTCCGTCCCCGGCGCTGGCGCGGCGCGCTGTTGCCGCATACCGCCAAGGTCACCTTCGAGGTGCTGGAGGCCGACAAGCGCCCGGTTTCGGCGGTGGCCGACTACACCGAGGCGCGCGACGTCAGCGAAGTCGAGGTCTGCGAGGACCGCTCCATCGACCTCACGCTGCTGTTCGACCCCGAGCACAATCTGGAAGAGCGCATCATCGCCGAGCAATTCCAGCCGTGATGTCCGTCCTCCTGGCGCTGGCGCTGGGCGGCGGCGGCGGCACCCTGTTCTTCCTGCTCGATCTGCCGTTGCCGTGGATGTTGGGCTCCATGACCGCCTGCACCGTGGCGGCACTGTCGGGGGCCAAGCCCTCGGTGCCTTTCCGGCTGCGCGGCATGATGATCGCGGTGCTCGGCATCATGCTGGGCAGCGCCTTCACCCCGGCGATGCTCGAACAAGTGCCGGGCTGGAGCGCCAGCCTGAGCGGCCTGTTCGCCGCCATGGCCGCCACCACTTTCCTGGCGATGGCCTATCTGCGGCGGGTGGCGGCGCTCGACCGCGTAACCGCCTATTTCTCGGCGGCGCCGGGCGGCATCAACGAAATGGTGCTGGCCGGCGGCGCGCTGGGCGGCGACGAGCGCACCATCGCCATGGTCCATGCCCTGCGCATCCTGCTGATCGTCTTTGCCATTCCGGTGGGGTTCCGCCTACTCACCGGCACCCACGGCGCCTCCATGAGCAGCGCCATGGGTGCGCTGGCCGACCTTAAGGCGCTGGATGCCGCCTTGCTTGCCGCTTCGGGCGTAGGGGGCTGGCTGGCCGGGCGGCTGTTGCGCTTTCCTGCCGCTGGGCTGACCGGGCCAATGGCCGCCAGCGCGCTGATGCATCTGGCAGGGCTGACCGCTTCGCATCCGCCGGCTGAACTGGTGGTGGTGGCCCAGGTGGTTACCGGTGCCGGATTGGGGTCGCGCTTTGCCGGGCTTGTGTGGCGGGACGTCGCCGGCACCGCCCGGCTGGCGCTGGGCTCGACCGCCATCATGGTGGTCATCAGCGCCGGCGCCGCCGCCTTGCTCAGCGCCGTCTCCGGTCTGCCCTTCGCCCAATTGCTGCTGGCCTTCGTGCCAGGCGGCATCGCCGAAATGTGCCTGATCGCGCTGTCGCTGGGGCAGGACGTGGCCTTCGTGTCCACCCACCACGTGCTGCGGGTGGTACTGGTGATCTTTGCGGCGCCGGTGGTGTTCCGGCTGGCGGCGCGCATGACGAGGAGAGCGGTGCGGTGAAGGTGATCGAGGCCGAATTGCTGGCCGATATGAAGCGCAACGCGGCTGGTGCGCCGCGCCGCAGGACCCATCACAATCTGCACGAGGATTTGGGCGATGCGGTCCAGCGCGTGGTGATCGCGCTGGAACCCGGCACCTATGTGCGCCCCCACCGCCACGGTGAGGGCGTGTGGGAATTGTTCGTGCTGCTGGAAGGTGCCTGCTCGGTGCTGGTGTTCAGTCCGGAAGGCGAGGTGCTGAAGCGCGCTGACCTGGCCGAAGACGGTGCCCGCATGGCCCAGGTGCCGCCCGGCGCCTGGCACAGCATCCTTGCCACCCGGCCCGGCACCGTGGCCTTCGAGGTCAAGCCCGGCCCCTACCGCCCCGCCACCGACAAGGATTTCGCCCCGTGGGCACCCGCCGAGGGTGAGCCACAGGTCGCCGCCATGCTGGTGCGGCTGGAAGCGGCGGCAGTGGGCGACCGCTTGGGCTGATCAGCCGCCGACCTGCCCCAGCAGCGTGTCGACCACGCCCACCAGACGGGCCAGGTCCTGGTCACGCGACAGGCGATGGTCGCCGTCCTTGACCAGATGAACCACGACGTCCTCGCCGCTCAGGCAATCGGCGATGCGCAGGCTGGTTTGCCACGGCACGTCCTCATCCTTCTGCCCCTGGATCAGCCGTACCGGGCAATCCAGGTTGATGGCATCGCGCAACAGGAGGTGATTACGCCCCTCCTCGATCAGGGGGCGGCGGATGGTCCACGGGTTTTCCGGGTCGTAGCAGTTTTCCAGCACCACATGCCCGTGCTCCAGCATGTGCCGCTTCTGCTCGGGGGTGAACTCGCCCCACATCAGGTCCTCGGTGAAGTCGGGCGCGGCGGCCACTCCCACCAGCCCGGCAATGCGGCGGCGCAGGCGCAAGGCGGCCAGCAGCGCGATCCAGCCGCCCAGGCTCGACCCCACCAGGACGAGCGGTCCCTCGGTCAGCTCGGTCAGCACGGCTTCGGCATCGTCGGCCCACCGGCCGATGGTGCCGTCCTCGACATCGCCCGAACTCTTGCCGTGGCCGAACATGTCGAAGCGTAGGAAGGCGCGGCCCTCGCGCCGGCAATACTCCTCCAGCGCCAGCGCCTTGCCGCCTTCCATGTCCGAACGGTAGCCATGGATGAACACCACCGTGGGATTTCGGCCCTCCAGGCGATGGTAGGCAATGGACGTGCCGCCGGCCCGTGCTAATATCCCCGCCCCCGTCAGCTCAGCCATATTGAAAATCCCTCACGCATGTCCATGGACGAAACTACTCCCATCGATGCCCTGCCTGACCACGCCAGTCAACCGCGCGCGCGCCAGCCAATCGTGCCGGGCACGCGCCAGCCTGTGGTCTTGCAGGTGCTCCCCCGCCTGGTGACCGGCGGGGTCGAGCGCGGCACCGTGGAGGTTGCCCAGGCGCTGACCGAGGCCGGCTGGAAGGCGGTGGTGGCGTCCGAAGGCGGCCCCATGGTGCGCGAAGTCATCCGTGCCGGCGCCATCCATGTGGAACTGCCCCTGGCGTCGAAGAAACCCTGGACCATGCGCCAGAACGTCGCGCGACTGGAAGCGGTTATCCGCGAGCACGGCGTCGACATCGTTCACGCCCGGTCGCGCGCCCCGGCCTGGAGCGCCCTGGCTGCCGCCAATCGCACTGGCGCCAAGTTCATGACCACCTTCCACGGCACCTACAATCTGGGTTGGTTTGGTCTCAAGCACATCTACAATTCGGTGATGACCAAGGGTGAGCGGGTCATCGCCATCTCGGAATTCATCGCCGAGCACGCCCGTCGCGTCTACGGCACTGCGCCCGAAAAAATCCGCGTCATCTATCGCGGCGTCGATCTGAAAAAGTTCGACCCCGTCCGCGTCAGCCCCGAGCGCATTATCCAGCTCGCCCACAAATGGCGGCTGCCCGATGGCTATCCGG
>JAEZFE010000142.1 GCA_023437865.1 Pseudomonadota bacterium
TCACAATTATGGGTAGGGAAAGTGTGGCTTTCCAGGCGACGGCAGGCCGCAATGCCTGCCTTAACGCTCGGGGCCCATCAGCGCACGGGGCGCCTCACGATGATCCGCCCTGCTTCTGGAAACCCTCCGTGGCCTCCTCTTTCCCCTCCTCGTCGGGGGACGACCGGCGCAGCCGGTTTTCGCCGAGGAACAGAAGAATGGGGGCGGCAATGAAGATGGAGGACGACGTGGCCAGAACGACGCCGAACAGCAGCACCCAGGCGAATTCCTGCAGGGCCTCGCCACCAAACAGTGCCAGCGGCACGGTCGCCAGGAACAGCGCCAGCGAGGTGCTGACGGTGCGGCTCATGGTCTCGTTGATGCTCAGGTCGATCAGGTCCCGCAGCGGCATGCGCCGGTACAGCCGCAGGTTCTCGCGAACCCGGTCGTAGACCACCACCTTGTCATTGATGGAATAGCCCATGATGGTGAGGATCGCGGCGATGGCGGTGAGATTGAACTGCATGCCGGTGATGGCGAAGAAGCCCACCGTCTTGGTGACGTCGAGCAGCATCGTCACCACCGCGCCGACGCCGAACTGCCATTCGAAGCGGAACCAGATGTAGACCAGCATGGCGATAGCGGCCAGGCCGAGGGCCAGCATGCCCTCCTGGAACAACTCGGCACTGACCGAGGCGCCGACGGTTTCGACCCGCCGGATGGAGACGCCGGGAACTTCCTCGGCCAGCTTTTCCTGGACGGCGGTCACCGCCTTCTGCTGGGCCTGGTCGCCGCCCGGCTGCTGCTCGAACCGGATCAGGACGTCGCTGGGGGCACCGAATTGCTGGAGCGAAACTTGCCCCAGCCCCAATTGCCCCAAGGCGTCGCGCAGCTTGGGGAAGTCGGCGGGGCCATCGGTGCGGATTTCCACCACCGTGCCGCCGGCGAAATCGACGCCGTAATTGAGGCCCGGCTTGAAGAACAGGCCGATCGACGCGGCGCTGATGATTACTGAAACGATCAGGCCGAGGTTGCGGCCCTTCATGAACGGGATGCGGGTGACGTCGGGGACCAGCCGCAACGTCCAGGGCGTGTGCAGGGTCTTGGGGCGCCGCATGCGGAACCACGTCACCATCAGCCAGCGCGCCACCACCGTGGCGGTAAACATGGAGGTGATGATGCCGAGGCTGATGGTGACGGCGAAGCCTTTCACCGTACCGGTGCCGACGGCATAGAGCAGGACCATCTTGATCAGCGTCGTCAGGTTGCTGTCGGTGATGGTGGCGAAGGCGCGGCGGAAGCCGGCTTCCATGGCGGCCGCCGGGGAGATTCCTCGGCGCGTTTCTTGCCGTATGCGTTCGTTGATGAGGATGTTGGCGTCCACCGACATGCCAAGCGTCAGCAACAGACCGGCGATGCCCGGCAGCGTCAGGGTTGCCTGCAATAGCGACAGCGCCGCCAGGGTCAGGGCGAGGTTGAACAGCAACGCGATGTTGGCGAACACGCCGAACAGCCCGTAGCTGATGGTCATGTAACCGACCACCAGGGCGAAGCCGACTAGACAGGCAATCACACCGGCGCGGATGGCATCGGCGCCCAGATCCGGGCCGACGGTGCGCTCCTCCACCACGGTCAGCGGCGCCGGAAGCGCACCCGCCCGCAGCAGCACGGCGAGGTCATTGGCGGTCTGGGCGCTGAACCGCCCGCTGATCTGGCCCTGGCCGCCGGTGATCGGTTCACGGATGACCGGCGCGCTGATCACCTTGCCGTCGAGGACGATGGCGAAGGGCTGGCCGACATTCTTGGTGGTGATCTCGGCGAACCGCTTGGCGCCCACGCCGTCGAAGGTGAAATTGACGACCCACTCGCCTGATTGCGAGTTCATGGTGGCGGCGGCATCGCGCAGCCGGGCGCCATCCAGCTCGACCCGGGTGCGCACCGGGATCTTGTCGTTGCCATAGCCGGCATCGGCGGAGGGCAGCAGCCTGACCCCCGGCGCGGTCGGCGAGTCGCCCAGCAGGTGGAAGGTCATCTTGGCGGTCTGGCCCAGCAGCCGCTTGATACGGCCCGGATCGTCGATGCCGGGCAACTGGACCAGGATGCGGTCGCGCCCCTGGCGGGCAACCACCGGCTCGTTGACGCCGGTCTGGTCGATGCGCCGGCGCACGATCTCGACCGATTGCTCGACCGCCCGCGACTGGGCATGCCGGACGGCGTCCTCGGTCAGGGTCAGGCGGAAGGTCTTCCCGTCCACTATATCGACGGCGAAGTCGCGCTGGCCGGGCGATGCCCCCTCCAGCACCGGGCGGATGGCGGTGCGGGCCGCTTCCGCCTGGCCGTCATCGGCCAGACCGAACGAGACCGCGCCATTGGCGGCGGCGAGATTGTGGTAACCGATCCCGGCCGCACGCAGGCTGGTGCGGATGGCATCGACGGTGCCATCGAGGCGCTCCTTGACCACCGCGGGCGTGTCCACCTCCAGCAGCAGGTAGGCGCCGCCCTGAAGATCGAGGCCGAGGTTGAACCGGGTCAGCGGCAGCCACTCGGGCATAGCCTCGGGCTTGACGAAATTCGGAATGCTCAGGATGACGCCAAGGGCGCAGACGGCCCAAATCAGAGCCGATTTCAGCTTGGAAAAATGCAGCATTGTCCAATGTCTCTAACCCGTGCCGGCAGGCACGGTCGTCGCACAATCCGGCAGGGGTCCAGACTGGACCGCACCCGCCGAAGTGAAAGCGTCGCCTAAATGGCGAGAGACAGGGAGGATGGCGGTCCGGTCGGCGCCCGCCGCGTCAGTTGCCCGCTTGCCGCCCGATGCGGCCCGGTGGCGGCACATTCCTGCGCAACGCCGGCACAACGACCATGAAAACCGGCGGAAGGCGGCAGCCCCAGGGAGGGCAGATCGTCGCCGGAGCCGGAGCCCCCCAGCCCGAACACCTGGGAACGAGTAGTTTTGGCAAAAGCCGCCGATCGTAGCCAGACCGCCGCGCCACTGGCGTCATCGGCGGTGATACCGGATGACGGACCGCTGCCAATTGCCTCCAAGACCATTGTCGCCCGCGCGGCAGGCGACAGGGACATCCCAGTGATGGCGCCCACCGCCAGCAACAGCACGGCCAACCCAGCCGTCAACAGACGGCGGGCACCTGCGTGCTGGATGGCGGGGCGGTCATCGGTGGGCAATTGGTGCTCCGTGGCGGTGCGGCAATCAGACCACAGGAGCGCACAGGAGAGAAGCGCTTTCCATTAGTCTGCCACCAAAGGGGGCTTGGCCGGGCGGCCGCTCCGCCGGCCAAGCTCCACCTTCGGCGCGCTGGGGTCGGTTACCTTGCCTTGCCGTTCGCCTTGCCACCGCCATTGCCGTGGGACACCGAGCCGGCGGCGGATACCGCCGTTGCCGAGGCCGCCGCCACGCCCGCAG
>JAEZFE010000219.1 GCA_023437865.1 Pseudomonadota bacterium
ACCCCACGGAGATGGCCCCCATGGTCCACATGGTCGGTTTCGAGACCCACGAAGAAGCCCTGGTGAAGGGCATCATGGCGCAATTCAGGTCGGACAATTACGCGCTTGGCGAATTGCGCCGCATCGAGAAGCGTGACCTGCCTGGCTATAATGGCAAAGTGCTGCCGGCACGCATCGGCGTGTCCGACGACATCGAGATGACCATGGTGCTGTCTTGTCTATCGCCGTTCACCGTGGCGCACGAACTGGCCCATGTGTCCGACATCTCGACCCGGCGCCAGGAAAGCCTGGACAATCTGTCGCTGGAGATGTCAACCAATTGGCATCTGGCCCACCGCATGTCGAGCGAGTACTACGCTAATCGCATCGCCTGCGACTACTCCGAAGAGCCTCACATCTTCGCGGCGTTCCAGAACGACGTGGCTGGTCTGAAAATGTCCGTCCGCGATGGCGATTGGGCCTCGACCCTGATCCACTACGCCCTGCTGCTCGGCATCATGCACGGCATGAAGCGCATGGACGTGGACCCCATCCAATTCCTGGGCGCCGTCACCGGCCTGCCAGAGGCTGTCATCAAGGGTATCGAGGGCTTCCGCCACCAGGCGCAAGTGTTCTTCGATGGCTATGGCGGATCGATGGCACAGGCCGCTTGAGTCGTTCCCGCTTAAACGAAAGCAGCTCCGTCTTGCCTTGAGCGCTGCACGTCAAGACAGTATTAGCCAAATACCCGGAAGCCCTGAATCTCGCCTTCCATGGCCCAAGTCAGGGCATCGAGAAAGGTCTCGACGCCGCAGGGCTTGCTGATCAGGCCGACAAAGCCGGCAGCTTGGAGTTCACGTATCAGGCTGTCGCGCTGCACGGCGGTCAGCGCAATGATAGGAACGCCAGCCGTGGCCGGCTCCGCCTTGAGCTGTGCCGCCACCTCGAAGCCTGAACTGTTGGGGAGTGTCAGGTCCAGCAAGATCAAGCCGGGACTTGCGCCGCGGGCTACCGGCAGCGCGTCTTCGGCCCGGTCCACCAGCTTGGCCTGGTAATCAGTCAGCCCGACCAGCTCGGAATACAGCTCAAGATTGACGACGTTGTCGTCGACGATCAGGACGGTCCGCTGAGACATTCAGGCTCCACGGGGTCGGGTTGCGGCGCCGGGGCGCGCCCCGTCGATGACAGGAGGTCGTCCAGGGTAGAGAGGAATTCGGAAATGTCCAACGGTTTCATGAGATACTTGGCAAATCCCGCCTCAAGACCGCGCCGGATGACGGTCTGACTTACATTGGCGGAAAGCGCCACCACGGGGATATTCCGGGTTTCCTCCATTTCCTTAAGTCGGCGCACGGCCTCGATACCATTCATCCCGGGCAGATTGACGTCGAGGACGATGATATCGGGCTGGATCTGCAAGGCCAGTTCCAGGCCCAGTTCGGCGGTATGGGTGGAGGTGAACTGGACATTGGGCAACTCAGACGCCAGTGCCCGCATCAGTTGGATGTTGGCCGGATTGTCCTCAACGTAGAGCAACCGCCACGTTGTATCCTTGACCGCCATTTCCAGCGTGTGGATTTCGGCAGGCCCGCATGGAGTTGAGGGGGTTGCTGCGCTCATTGCGCGTGGAACCTCGACCCAGAACGTGCTGCCGACGCCCTCCACCGTATCAAAGCCTATGCGGCCATTCATGGCCTCCACCAGCCGTTTGGTGATGGTCAGGCCAACGCCTGTGCCCTCTACCTCCGTGGCTTCAGCGCCCAGACGATTGAACGGTTGGAAGAGTGAACCGAGCTTATCGGCGGGAATGCCAAAGCCGTTGTCGGTGACGGAAAAGCGCACCGCACCGGCGCTGCCATTGGCAATGACCAAGGTCACCTTACCCTCGGGCCGATTATACTTGACCGCATTGGAAATCAGATTGAGCAACACCTGCTTGAACCGGGTGTAGTCAATCCACACCTTGGCGCGTTCCTCGACCCGCCAATCTTCGATGGTGATCCCATTACGCTGGGCGTAGGACCGGGCCAGCGCCAGGCATTCGCCGATCAGCGGTACCGGGTCCACCGCCTCCACTGACAGTGCCAGTTTGCCCGCCTCGATGCGCGCCAGATCAAGAACTTCGTTGATCAGTTCCAGCAGGTGGTTGCCACCCTTGAGAATGTGGCCCAACTGGGCTCGCTGTTTCTCGGTCAACGGACCGGGCCGCTCAGTGGCCAGCAATTGCGCGAAACCCAGGATGGCATTGAGCGGCGTACGCAACTCGTGGCTCATGGACGACAGAAAGTCAGATTTAGCCTGGTTGGCCCGGTCAGCCTCTTCCTTGGCGGCCTGCAGGTCTATCTGGTGCGCCTCAAGCTCCGTCAGCGCCGCCCGTAAGGATTCCTCGGCAAATTGGCGTTCGGTCACCTCGGCCATGAGTTCGCGGGTGCGCTCCTCCACGCGCAGCTCCAACTCGCCATGAGCACGCTGAAGCTCCTCATTGGCATGGCTCAGCAAACGTCCCGACTCGTGCAACTGCTGGTACGGCTCGCGGATGGCCCCCAGGAACAGGCCGCGATAGACCAGCGCATAGGCCACGACGATATACAGGTGACCCATCTGGTTGTAGATGTCGAAAGGATTGGCGTAGATGGCAAAAAAAAGCCCTCCCAATCCCATCACCCACGACGAGGCCGCAAGCCAAGCCCGCCCGCCCTTAAGCCAAAACAGGCCGGCAGCGCACAGGAACAGCGCATTAAGCACGATCTCTGTAACCACCTTGAAAGTGGTCAGGCCCTCGCCGGGAATAAACGTGCGCGGCAAATCTTCTAGCCGGAACAGGGCGGCGTAGAATGCGACTGCCACCCAGACCAGCACTGCCGCCAGCACCAGATTATGGGTGCGGGCATGGACGAAGGGCCGCCACGGCCTGAAGGCCGCAGCCAGCAAGGCGGTAACGGCCAGCGTGCGCTCCGCGAACCAGAAGGCGATCGCCTTTTCCGGGCCTGCCGGGGTCAGGAATTGGGGCATGCCCTTGTAGGACATGGTGTGGCCGATGTTGAGCAAACAGATGCCCAGGAACGCCGCCGCCAGGATCGAGAGGTTGCCGGCGCGGGCGTGCCTGTCGGCATTCCACGCCACCCCGAACACCAACCCCGCCACCAGAGTGGTGAAGGTCTCGACCATCTGGTGGGCGGCCAGGTAGTCGTCGAGCTGCGTGAACAGCGTGATGCGCGGCAGTGCCGGCATGAAGGCGAACAGCGCGGTCAGCAAGACGGCCGTGGTCACCGCCACCCGTGCACCGCCGCTGGCCTGCACGCCAAGGGCCCACCCCCGGCCATGGTCCATGAAACTCATCAATCCCCCCAGACGGCAGAGCGATCCTGCCGGAGGCCATATTAGCATCGGTGAAAATGTGTGGAAACCGTGCCAAGGCGATAGGACCGCCGCATACCGAGCCTTGCCCCTCGCAGCGCAGCAAGACCATAATGAAAAAAGTGCCTATTGGGGGCGGGACTGGATGACATCGCGCGGGATGGCTGGTGACATTGAAAACGACCAGATGGCCGCTTTGCTGGACCGTCTGGATCTCCTTGCAAACAGCTTGGATGAGCTGAGCCAAGGCATCGCGCCAACGGTCGTCGAGCAATTATCGCGCATGGAAAAGCGCGACGTGCATGCCATTAACGCCCTCGATACCTTCGCCACCGCGCTGAAGAGCGTGAGCATGCACCTGGCCCATGTGCGCCAAGCCATCCACCAGGACAATGCCGCTAATTCCGCCCGGCTGGAGGCGGTCGCAAAGCAGCTGGCTGAGATCGACTCACGGCTGAGCGAAGGCTTGGTCGTTGACGTCGGGCCGATGGCCGAGGCTTTCGACAGCATCGCCAGTCGACTGGCCGGACTGGAAGCCAAGCTGGAGCATCAGCAGCGCACTTGGCCATCCGATGCCAACGCGCTTGCCGGCACGCTAACCGCCATTGCCGACCGCCTGGCAAGGGTCGAGGCCAAGATTGACTCTGCCGCCCAGCAACCGGCGCTCGAACCCCAGGCCACCGCCGAACTGTTGGAAATGATCGCCGCCCGTATCGCGACGGTGGAGCAGAAGGTCGATCCCGGCGCAGGCACTTCCGTTGCCGCCTGCCTGCTGGCAGTGGACCGTCGGTTGTCACGGATCGAAGGCGGCTTGCGCATGAACCGCCCCATGCCGGCGGCCGAGGACATTCCCCACCTGACCGATGTGATCAAAGTGGAAAGCCGGCACACTCCCGAACTCGAACCGCTGCCGGAGGACGGGCGCGAGCGGGTAGACGTCCTGCTGGAACAGGTGTTCAAGGTTCTGGCGCGCTAGCCCGCAGCTCCGCGCTCCTTACCCCAGCGGCTCGTCATCCATGGCTGCATCCCGGCGGCCTTCCACGACGCTCTTCAGCACGACGGTGATCAGCGCCAGAAGCGTGAGCACGGAGGCGGCGGCGAAGGCACCGGAACCGTCGTAATCGTGGTACAGCAGGTCGATGTAAAGCGGCAGCGTGTTGGTCTCGCCACGGATGTGGCCGGAAACCACGGATACGGCACCGAACTCGCCCAGAGAGCGGGCGGCGCACAGAATGAGGCCGTAAAACAGCGCCCATTTGACGTTGGGCAGGGTCACCGACAGGAAGGTCCGCAGGCCGCCGGCTCCCAGCACCTGCGCAGCCTCTTCCTCCTCCGTGCCCTGAAGCTGCATCAAGGGCATGACCTCGCGGGCGACGAAGGGGCTGGTGACGAACAAGGTGGCCAGCACGATGCCGGGTACGGCGAACATGACCTTGATTTCATGGTCCATCAGCCATTCGCCGAACAGGCCGGAAGTGCCATAGACCATCATGGTGGCGACGCCGGCCACGATCGGCGACACCGAGAACGGCACTTCGATCAGGCTGACCAGCCACTTCTTGCCCTGCCAGCGGAACTTGGTCACCGCCCAGGCCACCGACAGGCCATAGATGGCGTTGACCGGCACCACCACGGCCACCACGAACAGCGACAAAAAAACGGCGTGCAGCGCCTCGGGCTGGCTGATGGCGCGCCACCAGCCGTCCCAGCCCTTGCCGAAGGCGTTGACGAACACCACGGCGGTCGGCACCCCCAGGATGATGACGGCCAGCAGCACGGCGGCACCGATCAACAGGCGCCGGCCCAGGCCGCTGCCCTGGGCATGGTGGCGGTGATGCACCGTCATGGTCGGGATCATGGGGTCAGCCCTTGTCGAGATAACGCTGCTGCCAGGCCTGCAGCGCATTGGTGGCCAGCATCACCAGGAACGCCATGGCGAGCACCACGGTGGCGATCGCGGTGGCGGCGCCGTACTCATATTCCTCGAGCCGGATGTAGATCAGCAGCGCCGTGATCTCGGTCTCGAACGGTCGGTTGCCGGCAATAAAGATGATGGCGCCGAACTCGCCCAGGCAGCGGGCGAAGGCCAAGCTGACGCCGGCGATCAATGCCGGCAAAATGGTGGGCAGGACCACGCGCGCAAACACCTGCCAATCGGTGGCGCCGAGGATGCGGGCGGCCTCCTCCACGTCGGTCTCAAGGTCCTCGATGACGGGCTGCACCGTGCGCACGACGAACGGCAGGCTGGTAAACGCCATGGCCACGGCAATGCCGGGCTGGGCATGGGCAACGTGGATGCCCCACGGCACCAGATACTGGCCAAACCAGCCGTTCGGCGCGAACGCCGCCGTCAGCGCGACGCCCGCCACGGCGGTGGGCAGCGCGAACGGCAGATCCATCAGGGAATCGAGCAGGCGCCGGCCGGGAAAATCGTAGCGCGCCAGCACCCAGGCGAACAACAGGCCGACCACGGCGTTGAAGCTCGCGGCCTCCAGCGCCGAGATCACGGTGATCTGGTAACTGGCGAGCGCGCGCGGGCTAGTGGTGGCGGCCAGAAATTGGTGGGCCGAAAGGCCGCTGGCCTTCACCAGAAGCGCCGCGATAGGCAACAGGACGATGAGGCCGAGATACGAGACCGTCAGCCCCATGGTCAGGGAAAATCCAGGCAAGACGCCCCGCTTCACCGTACGACGCTCCTAAATCCGAGGCGCGAAGGGATAGCCGAGGACGCCTTGCCGTTCCACTAAAATCACCGCTTCTCAAACACCTGGTCCAGGATGCCACCCTCGGCAAAATGGACCTTTTGAATGTTGCCCCAGCCGCCGAACAGTTGGACAGTGTAAAGACGGACCTCGGGGAATTGCGCTTTGTACTTGGCCGCCACCTTGGCATTGCCCACGCGATTGTAGTTCTTGGCCAGGATGTCCTGCGCCTCTTCCGAATAGAGGTAGTTGAGGTAAGCGGTCGCCACCTTGCGCGAGCCGCGCTTGTCGACAACCTTGTCCACCACCGCCACCGGGAATTCAGCCAGCAGGCTCACCGGCGGGACAATGATATCGAACTTGTCCTTGCCGAACTCACGCTGGATGCCGTTGACCTCGGCTTCAAAGGTGACCAGCACGTCGCCGGTCTGGCGCTCGACGAAGGTGGTGGTGGCGCCGCGCCCGCCGGTATCGAACACCGGCACGTTGGCCAGCAGCTGGCGCACGAATTCCTTGGCCTTGGCCTGGTCATTGCCGGACTTCTCGAGCGCGAAAGCGTAAGCGGCCAGGTAGGTGTACCGCGCGTTGCCCGAGGTCTTGGGATTGGGAAAGATCACCTTGACGTCCGAGCGGACCAGATCATCCCAGTTCTTGATGCCCTTGGGATTGCCCTTGCGCACCAGGAAGGCGGGCAGCGAGTAATAGGGCGAGGCCTGGTTCGGGAAGGCGTTGCTCCAGTCGGCGCGCACAAAGCCCTTGTCCGCCAGCGCCTGGACGTCGGTCACCTGGTTGAAGGTCACCACATCGGCGGGCAGGCCGTCGATGATCGAGCGCGCCTGCTTGGAGGAGCCGCCATGGGACTGCTTCACTTCGACAGACTGGCCGGTCTCCTTCTTCCACTGCGCCTGGAATGCCGGGTTGATCTGGGCATAGAGCTCGCGAGCGATATCGTAAGAGACATTGAGAATGTCAGCCGGGCCCTTCTCCTGCGCCTGGACGGCAGGAGCAAACGTCAGACCCAACGCGGTCAGCGCGGCGATCACACGAATCTTCATGGCGAACTCCCGTAATTACCGGACGATCATAGCCATGGGAATTTGAATTACGCAAGCGCGGTGTTGGTATCGATAATTTTACAATATAAAGCCGCTATTTTGGAAAATGATGGAAAACCGCGATCCCCTGCCCTCGGCTGATGCCACCTCCAGCCGGCAGCCCAGCATCTCGGCCAGACGCCTGACGATCGCAAGCCCCAGACCAAGTCCTTGCGACCGGTCACGGGCGGAATTGCCAACTTGGTGAAACTCGTCAAAGATCACATCCAATTGATCGGCAGGTATGCCGATACCCGTATCGATGACATCGATACGCAGCGCGCCGTTCACACGCCGGCAGCCGATCACGATCTTGCCGGAGGGTGTATAACGCAGCGCATTTTCCAAAAGATTGCGGAGGATGCGCTCCAGCAGCGCCGGGTCGGTTTGGACGTACCTTTCACAGCGTACGACCCGCAGGCTTATGCCAAGCTCAGTGGCGCGCAGCGCGTGCTCCTCGCCCAGACGCTCCAACAAATCCCCAAGGCTCACCCGCGTAATGGCGGGGCGCAGTACACCGGCATCCAGCTTGGAGATATCCAGCAAGCTGTTGAGCAACATGCGCAAGGCATCAAGGGACTGATCCATCTGCGCCGCCACCCGCTCTAGCGGCGTGCCGGCGGTGGCACCGCGGATCACTTCGATCAGCAGCAGCAGCGACTGCACCGGCTGGCGCAGATCATGGCTGGCGGCGGCAAGGAAGCGCGACTTGGCGGCGCTGGCCGTCTCGGCACGGGCTTGCGCCGCCAGCGCCTGGTCGCGCGCAGATTGCAGCGCAGCCTCGGCTGCCTTGAGGGCGCTGATGTCTATGGTCACGCCCTCGGCGCCGATAGGCACACCACTACGGTCGTGATGGAGAGTACCCAGGTTCGCCAGCCAACGTACCACCCCATCCGCACCTCGCACGCGGAACTCGCCCCGGAAGGTGGTTTGCCGGGTCTGAACCACCTGGGCCATCCAGTCGGCTACCCGCTCGCGGTCCTCCTCCACCACCAAGTTCAGCCATTCACTGAAATTCGCAGGGTTCGCGCCGCCATGAATGACAAGCTGCCCCAGCGACCATTCGATGGCGCCGGTGCGGATGTTCCAATGCCATGTACTAGCTCCGGCTGCGCGCAGGGCCAAAGCCAAACGCTTGCCGTTGCGGTTGGCGTCGCGCTCGAATCTGCGGCCATGCACCGATATCAGGGATGCCAGCATACCGCCGAGGGAAACGATCATCATTGCGATGATCGACCGTTCGCGCGCCACCCGCCAGCCCGCCAGGTAATCACTCTCGCTAAGCGCGACGATGGCGATAATGGGATAGCCAGGGAGTTTCCGGTAACTGATCAGGCGATTTTCGCCATCAATGGGCGATATCCCCGTGGTCACCCCGGTGGTGCGCCCACGCTCCAACTCGTCCGTGACCAGCGGAATGGAGCGCACCTTGCCGATGCTTCCTTCGCTTTGCGGGTAACGCGCCAGCAACCGGCTATCACTGTCCCACAGGGAGATCGCCATGCCGGGTGACAGCGACAGGCTTTCATAGAATGGCGCGAAATACTCGGACATGCCGACATTCGCCACCACCATGCCGGTGAAGCGCCCATCGGCGGCACGCACAGCGCGCGCCACCTGGATGCCCCATTTATTGGAGACGCGCCCTTTAATCAGTTCCGAGACCACCGGCGCGTCGATTTGCTGGCTTTTCAATGATTTGAAATAGATCCGATCCGCCAGGCTGCTGCCCGGCGGCGCACCCACCGTGTTGGCATAGACGACGCCGTCCGCATCCGTCACCGAGATGGAAACGACACCCGGCGTCTTGGCCTGCATAGCGGTCAGCGCTTGCTGCAGCGCCGTCACGTCATCGTTCTTCGCGGAACGGACTGCGGCTACGGCATGCTCCAGCACGGTCTGGGTACGTTCAAAGGTAGCGCTGGCGTGTTCCTCGACCAGCCGCACATACGAGCGCGCCACCCGCCTGGCCTGCTCCTCGACCTCCTCCCGATCCCCCCTCAGATCAAGGGCCAGGAACAGCGAAAAGAACACGATGATGGCCCACAGCGGAAACAGGGCGAGCCACCCGAAACGCTTATTAGTCAATTGCCAGACCTATAGAACCCCGGACGATGTGACTATTGCAAATCGCCGCACAGGAACAACGGATAAATCTAAACCCTATACCATCCGTCCATACTCTTGACCCCACACCGGCCCGAAGGCAGAGCTCTCGCCGACATCAAAGGTTGTGAAGATATACTTCGCAATAAGGAATGATTGCCCCGTTCATTTGCGAGCGCTCGCCCGGCTGCGACGGCAATATCCGAGCCGACCGTCCGTCTGCTGTTCGTCCAGCTTGCCTGCGTCCGCGCGCCCTCCGAAATGCCGTTAGTGTGTGATCGGAGGGACCCCATGGCCCGCGCCCCCTATTCTGCGGCGGAGTTGCGCGCCGACGCCGCCATCCACGCGCTCGGCGTCGGCTTTGCCATCGGCGCGGCAGCTTGGCTGTGGTCCCACGCCTCGGGGCTGGCCTTGGTGGTGTATGGCCTGGGGCTGGTGGCGACGCTGACTGCATCCGCCGCTTATAATCTACACCACGGCGCCTATAAGGAGTGGCTGCGCCGCATCGACCACGCCATGATCTTCATCATGATCGCCGGCACATACACGCCCTTCGTGGTGCTGCGCCTGCCCGCCGGCCCCGCACTCTGGCTCGGCGGCCTCGTATGGTGCGGCGCGATACTCGGCGTGGTACTGAAGCTTTTGTTTCCCCGCCGTTTCGAGCGGATGTCGCTGGCCCTCTATCTGGGCCTGGGCTGGGCGGTGGTCGCGGCCTTTGACCCGCTAATGGGCGCCGTCGCCCGCTCCACCTTCGATCTGTTGCTGCTCGGCGGCATCCTCTACAC
>JAEZFE010000235.1 GCA_023437865.1 Pseudomonadota bacterium
GTCCTCCACCTTCGCCCGCGAGCCGCTATTGGCGGTGCCGCTGGGCATGGGCCTGCTGCTGGCCTTTGCCGCCCTGGTCACCCGTCTGCAAGGCATGGCGTGGGGCGAGCCGCCGCCGCCGCCGGCCCATCCGCATGGCCGCGCAACGCCGCTGTCCACCGTGCTGGCCTATACCCCGCTCTGGGCCCATCTGGTGCTGGTGCTGGTGGCCGGCCTGTATCTGCCGCCGGTGCTGACCGCGTGGTTCCAGAACGTCGCCGGATTGCTGGGGTAGGCGCGTATGCTCGGCAACGTCTCGCTCTACGAATTCCTGACGGTGGGCCGCGAGGTGCCCGGCCACAGGCCGTGGCCGCGCATTCAGCTCGATTCCCGAGGCTGGCGCCTGTTCGAGGACCGGCTGTCGGCGGCGGACTGGGCGCTGCTGGCCGAATGGGCCGAACCCAACGAAGTGCATGCGGTGTTCCGTGACGAGCAGAGCGGCGAGATCGCCCTGGTCTCCCATCCATGCGTGAACCACCGGTTCGTGGGCCTGGGCAAGCGCCGCCCCGGTGCCATCCGGCTCGAGCGCGCCATCCACGACCTCTATGGGCTCGCCCCCCAGGGCAACACCGACCTCAGGCCCTGGCTCGACCATGGCCGTTGGGGGGTGAAGCATCCGCTGGGATCCCCACGCGAAACCACCGACGGCCCGCACACCTACGCCTTCCGCACGGCGTTGGGCGACGGTCTGCACCAGATCCCGGTGGGGCCGGTTCATGCCGGCATTATCGAGCCCGGTCATTTCCGCTTCCACGCCCAGGGCGAGACGGTGGTGCGGCTGGAGGAGCGGCTGGGCTACGTCCATAAGGGCATCGAGGGCCTGATGGCCGGCAAGCCCATCGACCAGGCCGCCCGCCTTTGCGCCCGCACGTCGGGCGATTCGACGGTGGCCTATGGCCTGGCCTTCGCCCGCGCAATCGAGGCCGCCCTAGGCCGCACCGCGCCGCCGCGTGCCCATTTCCTGCGTGCGCTGATGGCCGAGCTCGAACGCATCGCCAATCACCTGTTCGACATTGGCGCCATCTGCAACGATGCCGCGTTCGCCCTCATGCTCAGCCACATGGGCGTGCTGCGCGAGAAAATTCTGCAGGCTAATGCCGCCTGCTTCGGCCACCGGCTGCTGATGGACCGCGTGGTGCCGGGCGGGGTGGCGGCGGACCTCAGCGACGACGGCCGCGCCCGGCTGCGCGAGACGCTCTACGTGGTGCGCAAGGATTTCGAGCGCGCCATGCATCTGTACGAGGAGAGCCCGTCGCTGCTCGACCGCACCACCGGCACCGGCGTGGTGTCGGCCTCGCTGGTGCATCGCTACGGTGCCGGCGGCTTCGTCGGCCGCGCCTCGTCGCGCGCCCATGACGCCCGCAAGAACCCCGGCTACCCGCCTTATGACGATCTGGATTTTGAAATCCCGGTGCTGGCCGAGGGCGATGTCCATTCCCGCGTGATGATCCGCGCCATGGAGGTGCGCCAGAGCCTGTCGCTGATCGACCAGATCCTCACCCGCCTGCCCGGCGGCCCGCTCACCGTGGCGCTGCCCATCCATACCGGCGAGGGCTTGGCCATCGTCGAAAGCTTCCGCGGCGAGGTGGTGGTGTCAGTGCGGGTGTCGGAGGCGGGCAAGGTGGTGCGCTGCCACCCGCACGATCCGTCATGGTTCCAATGGCCGCTGCTGGAGGCCGCCATCGAAGGCAACATCGTTGCCGACTTCCCGCTGTGCAACAAGTCGTTCAACTGTTCCTATTCCGGGCAGGATTTGTAGGTTTGCCCTCGCCGGGCGCGGGCATTCGCCCGCTTGGCCGCCGCCTCAATGGCGGCCAATGCCGGCGAACAAGAAAAGAAAAGGTTTGCCGGCATGATCCCCCCCATCTCGCGCCTGTTCGCCCGCCACCTGCTGAGAGGCCCGCACACGCTGCGCGGCCCCGGCCCCTCGGCCGACGGTCTGATGGAGCTGGCCGACGAGTTCGCCGCCCAGGCGCGCGGCCGGCTGGGCCGCAGCCTCGCCATCCGCGAGGTGGATGCCGGCAGTTGCAATGGCTGTGAACTGGAACTGCACGCCGCCAACAACCCGGTCTACGACCTGGAACGCTTCGGCATCAAATTCGTCGCCAGCCCGCGCCATGCCGATGTACTGCTGGTCACCGGCCCGGTCACCCACAACATGGCGGAAGCGCTCAAGCGCACCTGGGTGGCGACGCCCGATCCCAAATGGGTGGTGGCCTTGGGCGACTGCGCCAAGGATGGCGGCTGCTTCGCCGGCTCCTACGCGGTGGCCGGCGGCGTCTCCGCAATCCTGCCGGTGGACCTCCACATCCCCGGCTGCCCACCCAGCCCCAAGGACATCCTGTCGGGGTTGCTGGCGCTGCTGAAAACAGTTTCGGCGAAGTAAGTGCGCCATAGCTCTCGATCTTTCATCGAAGCACCGATGAAGGCAGATACACGCAGATGAACACAGATAAGGAGCGGCGCACCGTCGGCGGCGCCTCCTGAAGCGCATCTGCGTTCATCTTGTTCATCTGTTTTGCCATGGACACCCAGGCAGGGCGGATGCGCAAAAGCAAAACCCCCGCCGGTTTCCCGACGGGGGTCTGCTTCAGCTTTGAAGGCTGGAGGCGTGGACTTAGAAGTCCATGCCGCCCATGCCGCCCATGCCGCCGCCCATATCGGGCATGGCGGGAGCGTCCTTCTTGGGCTTCTCGGCGATCATGGCTTCGGTGGTGACGAGCAG
>JAEZFE010000278.1 GCA_023437865.1 Pseudomonadota bacterium
CGGTTTGGCCATGCCATGCTGGCCCGCGCCTACGCCATGGTGGTGTTCGCCCTGCTGCTCGGCCACGATGACGGCCCCGGCCTGCTGCCGCCTGCCACGATCATGGCCGCCAGCTTGGTCTGGGGCGGCCATGCCGCCGCCGGCACACCCGCCCATCTGGCCGCCGACATCGCCCATCTGCTGGCCGCCGCCGCCTGGGTGGGCGGATTGCTGCCGCTGATCCTGGCGTTGCGCGCCCACGTGCCGGTGGGCAAGACGCTGCGGCGGTTCTCGTCCATGGGAATGGCGGCGGTGGGCGTGCTGGCCGCCACCGGCATCGTCAATACCTTGGCCCTGGAGACTCTACCCGGATTGGTGGGCACGCCCCACGGCCATTGGCTGCTGGTCAAGCTCGGGCTGTTCACCGCCATGCTGGGGCTGGCCGCCCGGAACCGTTTCGTGCTGACCCCGCGCGGCGAACCGGCGCCGCTGGTGCGCGCCACCCTGGTCGAGACCGGGCTGGCCGTCATGCTGCTGGCCGTGGTCGGGCTGCTGGGCACCCTGCCCCCCGGCCGGCACGCCGACCCGCGCTGGCCGTTCCCCTGGCGCCCGGACCAGGCCTGGCCACCCAAGCTGGTGCCCGCCACGCCGCTGAGCTATGCCCATCCACCGCGCTACACCGCCGCCGCGCTGGTGGGGGGTAAGCGCCTCCATGCCGCTCATTGCGCCGGCTGCCACACCGCCGCCCCGAAGGCCACCAATGCCGGCGACATCGCCTGGTGGGCCACCCACGGCCATGCCGAGCCGGTGCTGCCTGAGGGCGCCGAAGGTTGGAGCGTCGCCCAAGCCCTGCTCGCCACCGGCCCAACGCTGACCCCGCTGGTGGGAGCGGCAGGCGTGCCGGCCCCTGATTTCGACTATGACACCCCGTCTGGCGAGCAAGGGTCGCTGGCAGAAAGCGAGCGCATCACACTGCTGGTGTTCTTCGATGGCAGCCCGGCCTCGGACGAGCGGCTGAACGACCTTGCCCTGCGCCGCCGGGCCATCCAGGCCTATGGCGTGCGCCTGCTCGCCATCGACCGGCGTGACCCGCGCAATCCCGCCGCAAGCGAATTGTCGGTGGCTGTCGCCCCCGAGGTGCCGGAGGCATTTTCCCTTCTGGTGCCGGGGAGCGGCCACACCGAGATGCTGCTGGACCGCGCCGGCATTATCCGCGCGGCATGGCACCCCGGCGACCAGCCGGACTGGCGCACCGCCAAAACGCTGTCGCACCAATTGGCGAGACTGGCGATCGAGGCCATGCCGAGCGGCAACGGCCACAATCACTAAAGCTCTACCCTGACCCCGATCTCCACCACCCGGTCGGGCGGCAGGTTGAAGAAATTGCTGGCATCGGCGGCGTTGCGGTTCAAGGCGACGAACAGCCGTTCGCGCCATACCGCCATGCCCGGCGATCGGGTGGCGCGCACGGTCTCGCGGCCGACGAAATACGAAACCCGGGGGGAATTGGCCAGCAGCTCGGGACAGACGCGCTGCAATGTTCCCGGCACGTCGAAATCCTCCATGAAGCCAAAGCGCAGCTTCACCCGGTAGAAGCCGTGGCCGAGATGGTCGACGGCGTAGCGCTGCTCCTTGCGTACGTGGCTGACGGTCTCGCTGACCACCTGGACGACAAGGTTGCGTTCGTGCAGCACGCCATTGTGCGACAGGTTGTGGGCCAGCGCCGGCGGCACCACTTCGGGGATGGAGGCGAGGAAAATGGCGGTGCCGGGCACCCGTTGCTCGCAGCCGCCGCGCGCGGCGACGAAATCCTCAAGCGCCATGACCTCGTGGCGCATGCGGGTGGCGACGATCTTCTTGCCCTTGCGCCAGGTGGTCATCACCGCCACGAACAGAATGGCGGTGACCAGCGGCAGCCAGCCGCCGGTGGGGATCTTGAGCAGGTTGGAGCCGAGGAACAGTAGATCCAGCGCCAGGAGCGGCACGGCGAAAGCCGCGCACAGCCATAGCGGCCACCCCCATTGGCGGCGCGCCACCACCGCCACCAGGCAGGTGGTGACCAGCATGGTGCCGGTGACCGCCAGCCCGTAGGCCGAGGCCAGGTTGGACGACGAGCGGAAGCCCAGCACCAGGATCAGCACCGCGCCCAGCAGCTCCCAATTGACCGAGGGCAGGTAGATCTGCCCGGCGTCGTGACGCGAGGTGTGCAGCACCATGAGGCGCGGCCAATAACGCAGCAGGCTGGCCTGACGCACGATGGAATAGGCACCGGAGATCACCGCTTGCGAAGCGATGATGGTCGCCACGCTGGCCAGCACCACCAGCGGGATCACCGCCCAATCGGGAGCCAGGCGGTAAAAGGGATTGTCGAGCGTGCGGGGATCGGACAGCACCAGCGCGCCCTGGCCCAGATAGTTGAGCAGCAGCGCCGGCATGGCCACGGTGAACCAAGCGATGCGGATGGAACGTCGGTTGAAATGCCCCATGTCCGCATAGCACGCCTCGGCCCCGGTCAGCACCAGCACCACTGCACCCAGCAGCAGGAAGCCCAGCACCGGCTCGTTGATCATCAGCAGGATGCCGTGGCGCGGCGAGAACGCCCACAGGATGCGCGGCTCGGCAGCAATGTGCACGGCGCCGAGGACGGCCAGTGTGACGAACCACACCACCATGATCGGACCGAACAACGCCCCCATGCGCGCGGTGCCGCGGCTCTGGATCGAGAACAGCGCGATCAGGATCACGCACGATATCGGGATGATCCAATCGCTGAGGCCGGGCAGCGCCACCTCGATGCCTTCGACCGCGCTCAGCACCGAGATGGACGGGGTGATCATGGCGTCGCCGAAGAACAGGGCGGCGCCCACCAGGCCCATGGCGGTGACCACGCGGGCCAGCCGGGGCGAGCCACCGGTCTGGCGCTGGGCCAGCGCCATCAACGCCATCACCCCGCCCTCGCCCCGGTTATCGGCGCGCAGCACCAGGCCCATGTACTTTCCCGCCACCACCAGAATGATGGCCCATACGGTGATCGACAACACCCCCAGCACGTTGGCCGCGCTGGGGGCCAAGCCGTGGGCGAAGCATTCGCGCAACGCATAGAGCGGGCTGGTGCCAATATCGCCGAATACCACCCCTAGCGCCGCGACCGCCAGATTGGCGGTACGCCGACGGGCTCGCCTTTCACCTTCCATGGCCGCATCCGTCAAGCGTGGCGGGGATGGGCGGCCTGCCACTGGGCCAGCCAAGCCGGCACCATGTCGGCATCCATGGGCTGGGCCAGCACATAGCCCTGGATGGCGTCACACCCCAGTTCGGTCAGGGTTTCCATCACTTCCTCGGTCTCGACGCCCTCGGCCACCGCGCTCATTTCCAGATTATGGGCCAGCTCGATCATGGTCTTGACGATGATCCGGGCCTCGCGCGAGCGGGCGCATTCCCGCACGAAGGACTGGTCGATTTTGAGCTCGGAGAACGGCAGGCGGTGCAATTGGACCAGCGACGAAAAGCCGGTGCCGAAATCATCGATGCTGAGCTTGAAGCCCTTGATACGCAGCCGGGTCAGGATGTCGAGGGCGCGCAACGGTTCGGCCATGGCGGCAGTCTCGGTGATCTCTATGGTGATCTGGTCCTCGGCAACGCCGTTGGACTTGCACAGATTGTCCAGCCGGTCGGCCAGGGCCTCCTCGTGCAGATTATGGGCGGACAGGTTGATCGACATCTGGGCGTCGATGCCCTGATTCTTCCATTCGCCCAATTGCGACACCGCCTGGCGGGTCACGGTCTCGGACAGCGCGTCGATATAGCCGCTGGCCTCGGCCATGGGGATGAAGCGGTCGGGCGCGATGGTGCCCTGGCGGGCATGCTTCCATCGGGCCAGCGCCTCGAACCCCGCCGGCTCCAGCGACCCCAGCACGACCTTGGGCTGGTAGTAGGGCTTGATCTCGCCCTTGCCGATGGCCTCCTCCAGCGCCGCCTCGGTGACCACATTCTCCTCGGTGTGGTTGCTGTCGAGGATGGTCTTGAGGTCCTTGGCCCGCATGGGCTTTTGCAACGTGCCGCAGATGTCGAGGCCGCGCTCGGTGCCGATCCGGCGGGCGGCATCGACCACCCGGCCATCGAAGCCGCTCATGATCCAGATCTTGGCCGAACACAGCACCCCGGCCAGATAACGCAGCAATTCCACCCCGTCGGCCTTGGGCATCACCAGATCCATGATGATGTGGGTGGGCCGCCATTCCGTGCACAACCGCCGGAATTCCACCGGGTTGTCGGTGGTCTGCACCTCGTAGCCGGCGCTTTCGGCCACGCGCGCAACGAATTGTGCGAAGCCCGGCTCGTCGTCGATGGCCAGCAATCTGTCGCTCATGTCATGGCTCCCTTGCCGTCGAGGGCGTCGCGCACCGCGCGGGCCAGGTCCCGTTTCCGATAGGGCTTGCTCAGGAATCCCCACCGCGCGCTGCCTTCGGGCGGATGGTGGAGCGAATCGCCGGGGAAGCCCGACGTGATGAGAACCTTGAGGCCGGGGCGCAGTTTCAGCGCTTCCTCCGCCAGGGCGAAGCCGGTCATCCCTTCGGGCATCACCACGTCCGAGAACAGAAGGTCGATGTGGGCATCGGAGCGCAGCACCGCCATGGCCGCCGGCCCATGTTCCGCCATCAGCACCTGATAGCCGAAGCCGGTCAGCTGGTTGCGCACCATGCGGCGCACATCGTCATTGTCCTCGACCACCAACACGGTCTCGCTGCCGCCGGTAATGCGCTCGCCGCCCTTGCCGGGGCGGGCGTGGCCGTGGGCGCTTTCGGGAGCGCGCGGAAAGTACAGCCGCACGGTGGTCCCGTGCCCCACCTCGGAATAGATGCGGATATGCCCGCCCGATTGCTTGATGAAGCCGAACACCATGGACAGGCCGAGCCCGGTTCCCTGCCCCACCGGCTTGGTGGTGAAGAACGGCTCGAACACGCGGGCCAGGGTTTCGGCGCTCATGCCCGAGCCGTTGTCGCTGATCTCGATCAGCACATATTCGCCGGCCAGCACCTCGGCGTTCTGGCTGGCGTAATCTTCGTCCAGTTCGGTGTTGCGCGCGGCGATGACCAGGGTGCCGCCGCCCGGCATGGCGTCGCGGGCGTTGATGGCGAGGTTGGTGATGGCCGATTCCAGTTGGGCGGCATCCACCACCACCGGCCACAGCCCGCCCGCCACCCGCAACTCGACCTTGATGTGCTCGCCCAAGGCCCGGGTCAGCATGCGCGACGAGGTGGTCAGCAGGTCGGCGGGATCGAGCCGCGCCGGCTGCAGCGGCTGGCGGCGCGAGAAGGCCAGCAGCGCGCGGGTAAGGTCGGCGCCGCGCAGCAGCGCGTTGAGCGCCGTCTCCAGCAATTCGGCGGCGCGCGGATTGTCGGCCAGATCGACCTCAAGCAAATCAAGGTTGCCGATGGCGACGCCCAGGATGTTGTTGAAGTCGTGCGCCAACCCGCCGGTCAACTGGCCCACCGCCTCCATCTTCTGGGCCTGCTGAAGCTGGAACGCCATGGCCTTGCGGTGGCTGATGTCCTCGAACACGCAGATGGCGCCGCGCAGCCGGTCGTCCTCGCCCATCAGCGGCGCCCCCGACAGCGAGGTCTCGACCAGCGAGCCGTCCTTGCGCCGGCACTGCACCTCCTCGCCCTTGACCAGCTGGCCGGTAACCATGCGCAGAAACACGTCGGCGGCGGAGGCGCGCAAATCGGGGTTGGGGGTGAACACATGGGGGGGCGACGGCCTGCCCACCATTTCCTCGGCGGTGTAGCCCAGGATGGCCTCGCAGGCCTGATTCCACAGCTCCACCTTGCCGTGGCGGTCGATGGTGATCACCCCCACCGGCAAGGCCGAGATCATGGCGCGCAGCACGTCGTTCTTGTGGACCAGCGCCTCCTCGGCGGCTTGCCGCGCCGCTTCGGCGGCCCCCGTCTCGGCGCGGCAGCGCTCAAGCTCCGCCGCCGCCTGTTCCAGCGCCTGGGTAGTGCTTCCGGTCAGGGCGCCCTTAAGCCGTTCGAACGGCGACATGCCGCCTCCCCACACCTGCTACTCACCTTGGCATGTTGGGCGCGCGAGGCCGGGGGACGATACCGCGAAGGGGGGAGGCGGCCTTGCCCGGCGCCGGGGCGGGGCGGCTAAAGGGAGGCCGCAGCATCGTCCACGTGAAGGGCAAAGCCCGAGGCCGCCGGATCACCCAGCCCGGCGCGAAGCTGAAGGCTGGGGATCAGGTAATCCCCGCCGTTCTGGCGGCGATAGGGAATCGGCGCCGCCATCGCCAGATTCCGCATGCGGTCACGCAAGCGTTCCGCCGTCGAGGCGAACGCGGCCTCGTCGAACCGGTCGACCCGGTAGGCCACGAAGGGGGGCAGTACGTCGTATCCCGGATAATGCAGGATGCCGTGGTTGATCGGGAACAGCAGGTCGTCGATGGGACCGTTGACGCCACGCGGGGAATAATGCGCTTCCCAGCCGCCGGTCGTCACCACCAGCATGGCGCGCTTACCTGACAGCCGGCCTTCGCCGTAACGATCGCCCCAGCGATGGTCGCTGTGTTCGCCGACCCCATAGGCGAAGCCATAGGCATAGACCCGATCGACCCAGCCCTTGAGGATTGCCGGCATGGTGAACCACCACAGCGGAAACTGGAGAATCAGCATATCGGCCCACAGCAGCTTTTCCTGCTCGGCTTTGACATCCTCGGTCAGCGCGGCGGCGGCGAAGGCCTCGCCGGACGCCGCCGCTACCTTCAACCGCGCGTCGGCAGCGAGCGCCGGGAAGTCGGTGCCATCCACCTGGGCTTTCCAGCCCATGGCGTAGAGGTCCGAGACCTGCACCACATGCCCCTGGGCCCTCAATTCCTCGATGGCGACGTCACGCAAGGCGGCGTTGAGGGAGCGGGGTTCTGGATGGGCGAAAACGATGAGCACATTCATGGCGGGGCACCTGCTTGGTGGAGACAGCTACCGCCCAAGCTAGGCCATGGCCCCATTGATGCGATATACATCGTGTTCAGATATGATAAAGCCGAAATATGGATAGATCAGACGTCACGCTCGACCGCATCCGCACCTTTGTCCGCGTTGCCGAGCGCGGTAACCTGTCGGCTGTCGCACGCGAGCTGAATGTCGGCCAGTCGAGCGTGACCCGGCATGTGCGCGAGCTTGAGGACGCCTTGGGCGTGGCGTTGCTGAGCCGGACCACGCGCCGCGTCACGTTGACCGAGGAAGGCCGCCGCTATTACGCCAACGCCATCCAAATACTGCGCCTGGTGGAGCAGGCGGGCGACGAAGCGCGCAGCGCGGGCGGCGGTACCGCCGGCACGGTTCGCCTGTCCTGCACCGCGGCGCTCGGCGTCCGCCATGTCAGCCGGCTGATTTTCAGCTTTCAGGACCTGTATCCGGACATCACCGTCGATCTCAGCCTGACCGACGACCGCATTGATTTGGTGCGCGAGGGCGTGGACATCGCGCTGCGCCTTGGTCCGCTTGCCGACAGCTCCATGAAGCTGCGGGCCCTCGGGCAAAGCCGGCGCATCCTTGTGGCCGCTCCTCATTATCTGGCAAGACATGGGCGGCCAACGACACCCGAAGACCTGGGGGCGCTTGACGGCATCCGCATGTCCAACGTCGCGGGCAGCGAATTGCTGACGCTGGAACGGCCGGACGGCCAGCGCCATGTGGTTCCGTTCGGTGGGCGGCTGGTGGTCGATCATGGACTTGCCGCACGCGAAGCCCTGGTGGCGGGCCGGGGTTTCGGGCCCGCTCACATTTGGCTGGTGGACGACCTTCTCGCGGAAGGCAGCCTCGAAACCATCCTGCCCGACTACACCCCACCGCCCGTGCCGGTGAACATGCTGATCCAGCCTGAACGGGCAAGCATCATGCGCGTCCGGCTGCTGGTGGAGTTCCTGGCAGAGAACATATTGCACGTCCCTGGCATGGAGCGGTCACGGGGGCTTTAACAGGACCTCCAACCGCACTTTTCCCCGCTTCAGTCCCGACCGCCGTCGCATGACGGCGAAAGCCGGCAATCAGTCAGGATTCCGCCCCGAACAGAGGGCCGGAGAAAACCACCGCACCTCAAGTCTTTACGGTCGCGTGCCCAATGCTTGGGCACGAGCATTCACATGAATTCTGACAACAAATTAGGCTGAAATTCGCAGCGCCGCATTTACTTGGAAGTTCCATTCGCAACTGATTATTATGACCTAGTGCAGGTGCGAAGGCTGGCCGAAAGGACAGGCCAAAGACTGTGCGACTTAGAATTCTTCCAAGTTACTCCAGGCATCTTGGTCTTGTCTGGAAGGAGGCAAAGTTTGATGAAGGTCCAGATCACCCGCCGTCGTGCCATCACCATCGCCGCCGCCGCAGTGGGCCTGCCGCTGCTTCTGAAGGCCGGACGTGCCCAGGCTCGCCTCATCACCTGGGAAGGCACCACCTTGGGCGCCCCTTCCACCATCCAGCTCTATCACCACGACGAGGCCAAGGCCCGGGCCGCCATCGACGCGGCGCTGGCTGAACTGGCCCGCCTGGAAGGCATCTTCAGCGTCTACCGCGCCGATTCCGCCATCTCCCAGCTGAACCGCACGGGCCGCCTCGAGTCCGCGCCCGCCGAGTTCCAGGAGCTGCTGCACCACGCGCTGTCGCTGGCCTCCATGAGCGGCGGCGCCTACGACCCGACCATCCAGCCAGTGTGGCAGACCTATTTCCGCCACTTCACCGCCACCAACGCCGATGCCGCCGGCCCGGCCCGCGCCGACATCGACGCCGCGCTGACGCTGGTGGGCTGGCAGAACGTGCGCATGGATGGCGACACCGTTGCCTTCGCCAAGCCGGGCATGGGGCTGACGCTGAATTCGGGCGCCCAGGGCTACATCACCGACAAGGTGGCTGCCGTGCTGCGCGGCCACGGCTTTGAGAACGTGCTGGTCGACATGGGCGAGCCCCGCGCGCTCTCGACCAAGCCCGACGGCTCGGCCTGGCGCATCGGCATCGCCAATCCGGCCGACCCGTCCAAGGCGGTCACCAGCCTGGACGTGGTCGACAAGGCCGTGTCCACCTCGGGCGGCTACGGCACCCTGTTCGACGATGCCGGCAAGTTCACCCACCTGATCGACCCGCGCACCGGCGAAACCGCGCCGGCCCTGGTGGGCATGACCGTGGTGGCCGAGACCGCTTCGCGCGCCGACGGCCTGTCCACCGCCCTGCTGCTGACCGCGCCCGAGCGCCGCCAGGAGCTGCTGCGCGCCGCCGGCGG
>JAEZFE010000317.1 GCA_023437865.1 Pseudomonadota bacterium
CCCCCACGACGCCGGCTCAGCCGACGGTGTAGCCGCCGTCGACCACGATCTCCTGGCCGAAAATGTTTTTGGCGGCGTCGGAGACCAGGAAGGTCGCCGCTTCGGCGATGTCGGCGGGCTCGCCGAACTGCCCGGGAAGCAAGCGGCCGGTGACCTGGGTCGCCACGGCCTGAAGCACGTCCGGCGGCAAGCCGATGCTGCCCCAGATGGGGGTGGCGATGGGGCCGGGCGCCACCGAATTCACGCGGATGCCCTTGGGAGCGAGTTCGGCCGCCAGGGTCTGCGAGAATGACTTCAACGCCGCCTTGCTGGCGCTGTAGATGGCAAGGCCGGGGAAGCCCACCTGAGTCAGGAAGGTGGTGACGAACAGCACCGCCGCACCCTTGTCGAGATGGGGCAGGAAGCCGCGCACGGTCTGCACCGCGCCGGTGAAGTTGACGTCAAACTGGGCGGCGATGGCAGCCGCGTCGGTGTTCTCGAACGGCACGACCTTGGCGATGCCGGCATTGGGCACCACAATGTCGACGCGGCCAAACCGGCTGATGGTTTCACCGACCAGGCGCTCCAGATTGGCTGCCACGGTAACGTCACCGGCAACCGTCAGCACACGCTCGGGCGCGAGAACCTTAATCGCGTCAAGGCCGGCCTGATTGCGGGCAAACACGGAGACACTGGCACCTTCGGCCAGGAAGCGTTCGGCGATCGCCCGGCCGATACCGCTGCTGGCGCCGGTGACGACGGCGACTTTGCCGGCAAGCCTATTGGACATTTGCTTTCCTCCGCGACTGAATGATGCGGAAGAAAAGCATCAAAGGCCGTCTTGCCCCTTGAGGCCGATCAAGGCTGCGAATGAGCCTTCACCAGCGCCCGATACCAGTCGAACGAATCCTTCAGCGTGCGCTTGAAGGTATCGAAATCCACGTGGACGATGCCGAAGCGGTTGCCGTAGCCCGAGCCCCATTCGAAATTGTCGAGCAGCGACCAGATGAAGTAGCCGCGCACATCCACGCCGTCCTTGATCGCCTGGGCCATGGCGTCGGTATAGAGCTTGAGGTAGGCGATGCGGTAAGTATCCGCGACGCGGCCCTCGATCACCTTTTCCTCGTCGGCGCCCCGGCCCATGCCGTTCTCAGTCACATAGACCGGCAGCTTGTAGCGGGCGGCGCAGCGTTTCAGTTCGGCGGTGAAGGCGTCGGGATAGATGGGCCAGCCGATATCCGGATGGGGCACCGGATTGGGGTTGTCACCCCAGGCAATGCCGATCTGGTTGGTCTCGTCGGCGCGGGTCCAGATGGGGCCATAATGGTTCATGCCGAACCAATCCACCGGGCGGCAGATGCGCGCCATGTCGCCCGCCTGCACATAGGGTTCGAAATCCCCCGCCACGATGGCGGGATAATGGCCCAGGATCTGCGGGTCGGCATAGACCAGGTTCCAATGGGCATCCAGCACCGCCGCCGCCTTGCGGTTCTCCGGCGTGTCGCTTTCCGGGTGGACCGGCTGGACGTTGTAAATGGCGCCGATGCTGGCGTCCTTGACCCACGAGCGGACCACGTCCACCGCCGCGCCATGGGCCAGGTTCAGATGGTGGGCGGCGCGGAAATAGGCGTCCCGGTCCTGCATGGCCGGCGCACACCAGGTCATGGCATAGCCGAACAGGGTCGCCACGTTGGGTTCGTTGAAGGTGGCGAAGTGGCGCACACGGTCGCCCAATTTGCGCGCCACGACGGTGGTGTAATCGGCGAACCAGCCGGCCACGTCGCGGTTGGTCCAGCCGCCCAATTCGGACAGCTTCTGCGGCAAATCCCAGTGATAGAGGCACAGCCATGGCTCCATGCCGGCTTCCAGCACGGCGTCGAGCAGGCGGTCGTAAAAATCGAGGCCCTTATCGTTGACGGCGCCCCGCCCGCGCGGCAGCACACGCGGCCACGCCACCGAGAAACGGTAGGCGCCCACGCCCAGTTGCTTGAGCAGGGCGATATCCTCGGGCCAGCGGTGGTAATGGTCGCAGGCGCGCTCGCCCGTGTGGCCGCCATTGGTGCGGCCGGGGATGCGGCAATGGACGTCCCAGATGCTTTCGCCGCGCCCATCCTCGGCGGTGGCGCCCTCGATCTGGTAGGCCGAGGTGGAGGCCCCCCACAGGAAACCTTCGGGCACGCCCAACGGATTACCCTTGCTCATGCTTCCCCCTCCTTGTCTTGGCGCGAGCACCGACGCGGCGCAGGCTCTAACGCTTGTGCGGCAGCCGCATTTCGATGACGGCGCGCTTGGTCGCCTCGTCCACCGGCTTACGGTTCGCGAAGCGCTGGTCCAAGCGCACGGCACAAATTACCGTGCTCATCAGCGCCAGCCAGACGATGCGGTTCTGATAGCGGTCATGCGGATTGGACAGCGCGCCGCAGACGAAGGCATTGCCCAACAGCGCCATCAGCACGGTAATCAGGATGCCCGCGCTGATGCGGTCGCGGCGGCGCCAGGCGACGAACAGCAGGCCCAGCATGGCGATTTCGGCAGCCTGGGCGATAGGCACCTGCAGCTTGTTGAGGGCGTCGAACGAAATGCCTTCGCGCCGCTGCTGGCGGGCAAAGCGGAAGGCTCGGAAGTCCTGCGGATAGTGCTTGAGCTGGGTTTTGACGAAGTGCCAGGTCATCGGCACCAGATCCTCACCCGAGGCGATGAGGTTCATTTGGGTCACGGTGTTGTTGACCATGGCGCGCGCCGTCTCGGCGGGGAACAGTTTGACGGCTCCCTTGACGATCTCGCCAGCCTCGTCATGCATGGCCTTCCAGCCGCCCATCTCGTCGAAGGGCGAGTTTCCCCATAGGAACTCGTCCGCCGTATAGGGCAATTCTTCCTTGTGGGCGCACATCTTGAGCTGGGCGCCCTGCGGGCACACTTCGTCGAGATATTGCTTGGCCAGGCCGTCCTGAACGAACAGCGCCAGTTGCAGCACCTGACCCGATTCAGTGAAGAAGGCGCGGCCGGTGGCGGCATAATGCACCGCCGGTACGGTGGCGGTTCCCAACCCCACCGCCAGCACCACCAGCCCCAGGCGCGGGCGCGGCATGCGCAGCAGGAAGCGCGAGCCTAGCCACAGGGCCGCCAGCACCAGCACCAGACCCAGCGACACCGCCACGTGTGACATGTGCACCGAAATGGCCAACGCCACCATGGGCACCAGCAGGGCGCGGCGCCATAGCGGCACCGCCGAGCCGAAGGCCAGCACGGCGATCCCAAGAATGGCAAGGCCAGCGAACATGTCGGCCATGAGCTGGCTGACCACCCAGGGCAAGCCGGTGAACAGGCTGAGGATGAAGCCCAGCGCCATGTAAACATAGGGCCGCCAGCGCCCGATCCACGCCCACACCGCCTCGTGCAGCATCCACGCCATCATCAGCGCCTGCACCCAGACCACCACCCACAATGTGCCGAATGGCTGAGCGACGGTCACGAACGCGCCGTAGGTCATGATGCGATAGATGATCGGCTGCCACGTGAACGAGATCGCCACGTAGTCTTCGCTGTCGAAATAGACCAGCGGATAGCCGTTCCACAGGGCGGGCGCGACCAACATCGCCGCGACCAGCAGGGTCGCGCAGACGCGCCACCCCTTCCAATGGAAAAGGTCAGGAAACGGCTGTTGTAGGTTGGAGGTCAAACGCGCTTCCAGGTGGTGCCCGCCGGACCGTCCTCAAGGACGATGCCGTTGTCGGCGAGGTGCTTGCGGATGCGGTCGGACTCAGCGAAGTCCTTGGCCTTGCGGGCGTCGGCACGGGCCTGGATCAGCGCGTGGATATCCGCCTCGCCCAAACCGGCGGCACTGCCGGATGGTTGCCACTTGAACCACGCCTCCGGGTCCTGCTTGAGGATGCCCAGCACATCGGTGGCGGCCAGCAGCGCCGCCTTGGCCTTGGCCTTCTCGGCCTGGGTGACGGCCTTGTTGAGCGCAGTCGCCAGCTCATGCAGATGTGCGATGGCCAGCGGGGTGTTGAGGTCGTCCTCAAGCGCCGCCAGCACCTCGATGGGGGCCTCGCCCGGTTCCACGGCGACATCGGCGCTGTTGCGCAAAGCGGTGTACAGGCGGTCCAGCGTGGCGCGGGCCTGCTTCAGCCCCTCCGCCGTCCAATCGAACGGCTGGTGGTAGTGGGTCGACAGCATGCACAGGCGGATGGCCTCGCCCGGCGCCTGCTCCAGCAATTCGCGCACGGTGAAGAAGTTGCCCAAGGACTTGGACATCTTCTCGCCTTCGACCATCAGATAGCCGTTGTGCAGCCAATAGCGGGCGAAGGGCGCGCCGTTGGCGCACACCGACTGGGCGATCTCGTTCTCGTGGTGGGGGAACACCAGATCCTGACCGCCGCCGTGGATATCGAAGGTCTTGCCGAGATATTGGCTGCTCATGGCCGAGCATTCGATATGCCAGCCCGGACGGCCCCGGCCCCAGGGGCTGTCCCAGCCCGGCAAATCGGGCGTGGACGGCTTCCACAGCACGAAATCGGCGGCATTCTTCTTGTACGGGGCCACCTCGACGCGGGCGCCGGCGATCATCTCGTCCATGGAACGGCGCGACAGCTGGCCGTAATCGGACATGCTCGGCACCGAGAACAGCACGTGCCCTTCCGCCTCATAGGCGAAACCCTTGGCGATCAGCGCCTCGATCATGGCGATCATCTGGGCGATGTGGGCGGTGGCGCGCGGTTCGATGGTCGGCGGCAGCGCGTTCAGTTCCGCGATGTCCTCGTGGAACATCTTGGTGGTCCGCGCGGTGATGGCGTCGATGGGCTCGCCCGAATCCTTGGCGCGCTGGTTGATCTTGTCGTCCACGTCGGTGATGTTTCGGACGTAGGTCACCTGGGGGTACAGGCGCGACAGCAGCCGGTACAGCACGTCAAAGACGATGACGGGCCGCGCATTGCCGATATGGGCGCGGTCATAGACGGTGGGGCCGCACACATACATGCCCACCTGGTCGGGATTCAGCGGCTCGAAAGCCTCTTTCCGGCGGGTGAGCGTGTTGTACAGAACCAGCGCCACTGTCTTCTTCCTTCCCTCTCTAGGCCGTGTGGCCGGACAACCGCGCCAAGGCCTTATCCCGACCGATAAGGGGTAGCAGGTTCTTCAGTTCGGGTCCATTCTCGCGGCCAGTCAACGCCAGCCGCAGCGGGTGGAACAGCTCGCGCCCCTTGCGCCCGGTCGCCGCCTTCACCGCATTGGAGAGCTGGCTCCAGGTGGCCTGGTCCCACGGCTCGGGCGGCAGCAGGTCGGCGGCGGCCTGGGTGAAGCCGGCATCCTCGATCACCGGCGTGACCGGCCCGGCCACCACCTGCCACCATTCCTTGGCCTCGGACAGGCCGGCAAGGTTGGCCTTCACCGCCTCCCAGAACGCCGCCGGAGCGTCGATCCCCAACGCAGCCAGTCGCGGCTGGGCCTCATCGAAGCTCATCGCGTGCAGCAGGCGGGCATTAAGGTGCCCCAGTTCGGTGGGATCAAATTTCGGGGTGGCGCGGCTGAAATGATCCACCTCGAACTCGTCCACCAGCAGGTCCAGGCTGGCGCGCGCCTCAATGGCGTCGGACGTTCCCAGCTTGGCGAGCAGGCTGGCCACCGCCATGGGCTCGATGCCCTGCTCGCGCAGATCGCGCAAGGACAGCGAGCCCAGACGCTTGGACAGGCCGGCGCCCGAAATATCGGTCATCAGCGGCAAGTGGGCAAAGGTCGGCGGCTCTGCACCGAGGGCCTTGAACAGCTGCAATTGTGGCGCGGTGTTGGTGACGTGGTCCTCGCCCCGGATCACGTGGCTGACACCGAGGTCGATGTCATCCACCACGCTGGGCAGGGTGTAGAGGAAGGTGCCGTCGGCGCGGATCAGCACCGGATCTGACAAGCTGGCACAGTCCACGTGCGAGGTGCCGCGCACCATGTCCTCCCACTGCTCGTCGCGGTGGTCGAGCTTGAACCGCCAGTGCGGCTTGCGACCCTCGGCCTCCAGCGCGGCGCGCTCGGCCGGCTTCAGATGCAGCCCGGCGCGATCGTAGACCGGCGGCAGGTTCCGGGCGCGCAGGCGGTTGCGCTTGAATTCCAGCTCCTCGGGCGTCTCGTAGCAGGCATAGAGCCGGCCAGCGACCTTCAGCTTCTCGGCTGCCGCCTCGTAGGCGGCGATGCGCTTGGACTGGAACGCCTTCTTATCCCAGGCGAGGCCCAGCCACTTCAGGTCCTCGGCGATGCCGTCCACGTATTCCTGGCGCGAGCGCTCCAGGTCGGTATCGTCATAACGCAGCAGGAAATAGCCGCCATGGGCTTTGGCGAACAGCCAGTTGATGAGGGCGACGCGGGCATTGCCCACATGGAGGAGGCCCGTGGGGCTGGGAGCGAAGCGGACGAGGACGGTCACTGTCAGATGGTCCTGGTAAAACCGTTGGTGATGGGGTAGCGCCGGTCCTTGCCGAACGAGCGGCCCGTGATCTTGACCCCGGGCGGGGCTTGGCGCCGCTTATACTCGGCACGGTCCAGCATGCGCCAGACCCGCCGCACTGTGGACTCGTCAAAACCATGGGCAACCGCTTCGGTAACGCCCATTTCGCCCTCGATCAGGCACTTCAGGATGCCGTCCAGCACCTCGTAGGGCGGCAGCGTATCCTGGTCCTTCTGGTCGGGCTTGAGCTCGGCGGAAGGCGGCTTGGTGATGACACGCTCGGGCATGACCGCGCCGTCGGGGCCCAGTGCGCCCACCGGCTTGCTGGCGTTGCGCCAGCGGCAGACGTCGAACACCGCGGTCTTGTAGACGTCCTTGAGCACGGCGTAGCCGCCGCACATGTCGCCGTAAAGCGTGGCGTAGCCGGTGCTCATCTCGCTCTTGTTGCCGGTGGACAGCACCATGGGCCCGAACTTGTTGGAGATCGCCATCAAGGTGAGGCCGCGCGAACGCGATTGCAGGTTCTCTTCGGTGATATCGGGCGACTTGCCGGCGAAGGTGGGGGCCAGCATGGCATCGAAGGCCTGCATGGCCGGGCCGATATTGATGGTGTCGAGCCGGCAGCCCAACAACTTGGCGACGCCCTCGGCATCGTCCAGGCTTTCCTGGCTGGTATAGGGCGACGGCATCATCACGCACCACACCTTGTCGGCGCCCAGCGCATCCGCCGCGACCGCCGCCGCCAGGGCCGAATCGATGCCGCCCGACAGGCCCAGAACCACGCCGGGGAAACCGTTCTTGGTCACGTAGTCGCGCAGGCCCAGCATCATGGCCTGATAGAGGCTTTCGTCGCGGCTCGGCTCGGGAGCCAGCGGGCCCGAGGTGGTCCAGCCATTCGGGCCGCGCTCCCAGGTGGTGGTAACCACCGCCTCCTGCCAAGCCGGCAGGCGCACCAGCGGCTTGCCCTTGGCATCCAGCGCGAACGAGGCGCCGTCGAACACCAGTTCGTCCTGGCCGCCCAGCTGGTTCACATAGATCAGCGGCAGGCCGGTCTCGGTGATGCGCGACACCGCGCGGTTCAGGCGCACATCCGCCTTGTCGAGCTCGAAGGGCGAGCCGTTGGGCACAACCAGGATTTCGGCGCCGCATTCGGCCAGGGTTTCGGCCACGTCCGAATACCACATATCCTCGCACACCATCACGCCCAGGCGGACACCCCGGAACTGGATCGGGCCCGGCACCGGACCGGGGGTGAAGACGCGGGCTTCATCGAACACGCCGTAATTGGGCAGATGATGCTTGAGCCGGGTGGCGGCGACCTTGCCGTGATCGAGCAACAGGGCGGCGTTGTGGGGCTGGCCGCCGACGCGCCACGGTGCGCCGATCAGGATCGCCGGCCCGCCATCGGCGGTCTCGGCCGCTAGTTCGTCCACCGCGCCCTCGACCGCGTCGAGGAACGCGGCCTTGAGCACCAGATCCTCCGGCGGATAGCCCGAAACGGTCAGCTCGGGGAACACTACCAATTGGGCGCCCTGACGGGCCGCTTCGGCACGGGCCTCGCGGATGCGGGCGGCATTGCCGGCCACGTCGCCGACCACCGGATTGATCTGCGCGAGGGCGATTGAAAGCGCGTCGGACATGCTGGGATTGCCTGAGAAGATGGGTCCGGCGTGACTAAACGACAGGACCGGAGCCGTGTCAATGAGCGCACGCCCCCAGGCTATTCTGCTATCCTGGCCCGTGGATGGGAGGATCACCATGAACGCTTTCGACCCGCCGCCCGTTGCCGGCCCCAAGGCCTGCGAGGCCATCGCCAATGCCATGATCGGCCATTTCGCCACGCGGCTGGAGGTGGAGGCCCGCAAGGCCGGCGGTTCGCTGACCGCCGAGGCCATCCGCGGCCTGGCCGAACGCTTCCTGGCCGACGAGGCCGCCCGCTTCGCCCCCGCCATGAAGCGCAGCTATGATGCCTGCACGGTGGCGCGCGAGGCCCGGCAATGGGAGAGCGCCCGGCGCCGCCCGTTCGACCGTATCCTGGCCAAACCCTTCGCCCACCTGTTCCCGCCCCGCCAGGGCGATGACGGCGGCCAAAGCGTTCTCAGCCGGCGCATGCTGCCCGGCTTCAGGCTGGCGGTGGACAAGATGATCGGCCCCGCGCTCTACGAGCAATGCCAGCGCAAGTCCCAGGCGATCCTGGACCGCCATCGCCAGGGCGCCGGCTACGACTGGCCCACCATTCATTCCGACCCCGACGCCGTCGCCCTGACCCGCGACGTGCTGGTGGTGGTCGCCCATTACTTCGCCCATTTCGAACGCCGCCGCGACTGGTTCATGGCGCTGGTGAACTCAAACCTCTCCCCGGCGGCGCACGGCGCACCGGATGCCCACTGGCAACTCACCGGGCACCGCTTCGCCGAATTCATGCGGGCGCTATTCGGCGAGCTGAAGATTGCCCTGCGGATGGAGGCAAAGGCGCTGCGCAAGCGGTACGGCGACCAGACAGTGGAAACGGTCGAGAACTTTCTGAAGAGGCTGGCGGGATAGTCCCGCCCGTTTTTTGACACGCGCCCGTAGCATCCCTGATTGGGAATAATCCTGGTCGCTCTCGCCCTCCTCTACGGAGCCCCTCGGCCATGAAGTCCCTGACCGTTCCGGTCCTCGCCCTCGCCCTTACCGCCAGCCCGACCACCGCGCTTGCCGACCCGCCGCCATGGG
>JAEZFE010000338.1 GCA_023437865.1 Pseudomonadota bacterium
GCGCACGAAGACCGGCTTGCCCTGCCACACGACGGTGATCGCCTGACCAGGTTGAATGGCGGCGATATCCACATCGGTGGTGGAGAGCGCCAAAGTATCTGCGGCGGGGGTCATGCTATGCACGAACGGCCACAGGGCAGCAGCCGTCCCAATGGCACCCATGCCGGCGGTGGCATACAGCAGGAAATCCCGCCGCGTCTGCCCGTCCGTCGACGAGGGCTGGGCATGCGTTGCCGAATCAGCCATGACTTAACCTCTTGTTGGCCCGCGGAAGCGGCCCTATTAACCACATCGGCAGGCCTGATTCAACAGGCGAGTCAAGACCACTTCAGGATTAACTAATTCTGTTGATTGGCATTTCGACCGTCGGCTATGCGGTTGGGCATGGAAAGACCAGACCAATGAATGAACTGCCTAGACTGGCGTTGTACCAGCCCGATATTCCCCAAAACGCCGGTGCGTTGCTGCGGCTGGCCGCCTGCTTGTCCTTTGCTGTCGACGTGATCGAGCCCACCGGCTTCATCTGGGACGAAAAGCGCATGCGGCGCTCGGGCATGGATTACTTGGATCGGGTGGTGGTGGCCCGGCATTCGTCGTGGCCGGTGTTCCACGCCGCCAACCGTGCCGCCGGGCGGCGTCTGGTGCTGCTGTCGACCAAGGCGTCTACCCGCCTCGACCGCTTCACCTTCCGCGCCAATGACTGCATCATGATGGGGCGCGAGAGCGCCGGCGTGCCCGACGAGGTGGCGATGGCCTGCGACGAGCGGGTGCGTATCCCGCTGGCGCCCGGCGCCCGCTCGCTCAATGTGGCCCTGGCCGCCGCCGTCACCATGGCCGAGGCGCTGCGCCAACTCGACGCCTTTCCGCTGGAGGAACTTCCATGACCGATCCCGCGCTCGACCGTATCTACGCCGCCGAGAAGGCCCAGGCCTACGACCGGCGCATCCGCGACGCCATTCCCGGCTACGAGGCGCTGCATCAATTGGCCTGCATGGTGGTTGCCGAGATCACCGGCGGCCACGGGCGTGTGTTGGTGGCCGGCGCCGGCACCGGGGCGGAATGCCTGGCGCTGGGCTTTGCCTGTCCGTCCCTGCACATCGTCGGCGTTGATCCCGCCGGCGATATGCTGAGGGTGGCCGAGCGCAAAGTGGCCGAGCATCATTTGAACGAGCGGGTGCGGCTTTACCCATCCCAGGTCAAGGAGTTGCCCACTTTCGAGCCGTTCGACGCCGCGACCCTGATGCTGGTGCTGCACTTCCTGCCCGATGACGGCGCTAAGCTGGACCTGCTGACCGATATCGCCAAGCACCTCAAGCCCGGCGCGCCGCTGGTGCTGGCCGATCTGTTCGGCCCCGGCTGGGATGATCCCTGGCAGGGCGAGCTGCGCACCTTCTGGAGGCATCTGCAAAAGGCTGCGGGGATCGCGGCGTCCGACATCGACAAGGGGTTTTCGCATGTCGATCGTGACATCCATCCGGTGACCGAGGGACGCCTTGGCGAATTGCTGGCCCAGGCCGGCTTTGACGCGCCCCAACCGTTCTTCCGCGCCCTATGTTTCGGCGGCTGGGTAGTCCGGAGGCGCTAGAATGCTCGGTTCTCATCTGCGCCGCATTCTGCTTGCTATCCTGACCCTGTTCGCCGCCCCCTCCGCCGGGGCGGGCGAGCTGTCCGCGCCCGACGCCTTGGTGCAGGCCAAGGCCGGCACGGTCATCCTGGTCGATCTGCGCACGCCCGGCGAATGGGCGCAGACCGGTATCGCGCCGGGCGCCAGTCGGGCCGATTTCAACGCCGGCCCCGACGCCTTCCTGGCAGACATTCAGAGGATCACCGGCGGCGACAAATCCCGGCCGCTGGCGTTGATCTGCCGCAGCGGCAACCGCTCGGCCCGCGCGGCGGCGCTGCTTCAGCGCAACGGCTTCACCAGTATCAGCGATGTCAGCGAGGGCATGAACGGCTGGCTCGGGCGCGGATTGCCCACCGTGCCGGTGCAATAAGGGGTTAGTGAACCGCCTTGGCGCCGGGCTGATGGGTCATACGGGCGTTCAGCGCCGCCTGCAGCCGGGTATCGATGATGAAGGCCAGCAGCGACTTGCTGCCATCTTCGATAATGGTGGCTTCGGCGTCGCCCGATTCCCAGCGGGCCAGATGCCCGTCGCGCTGGCCGGGCGGGCCGAAGCTGGTGGTGAAGTGGTCGGCCAGGGCGGCAAAGCCTTGCGGGGGCTGCTTGATCACCAACTGCACTAGGCGCGGAATGCCGTCACGGTCGGGGAAGAACTTGCCCCAGATTTCGGACGGGTTTCCGGCGAGTTCCAGGCCGTAGGGGTGCCAGCCAGCCTGGTCGTGGCTGAACAGGCCGCAACGCAGGCCGCCCAGCTTGGCGATGGGGCGCGGCACCGCCAGGCGCACCGTTTCCGATTCGGGCGGCAAGTCGTCCTCGCCCGAGCACCGCACGCTGACATCCGTGGGCCAGCCGAAGGCGCGGAAATCGGCCAAGGTCATGCCCGGGCGGGCGAACCCTAGATCGAAGGCGGATTCGGCGGCGAGGGCGGGCACCGAGGCCAGCGCCATCACCAAAGCGGTAAATGCAACTTTCATGCGCATTAGAATGTCACGAAAGTGTCTCCGCGTCATCCCTCGCGCCATTTCTTGATGGCATTGCTTGCGTATGCATCGGCCCCGGAGGGGAGCGGGGCAGCGGGCTGGGCGATCCAGGCGGCGATGTCGTCCAGCACCACATTGGCTTCCAGATCGCGCAGCAGCATGTGCCAGCCGTTCTTGTACAAGGCCACGCGCTGGGTCCCCGCGGTGTCGGGCAGGGTGGCGACCATCTTCCATGTTGGCTCGGCCGGCACCACCTCGTCCTTCTCGCCGTATAGCACCAGGGCGGGCAGGCGGACACGGGGGGCGGCCTCGGCGGCGGAATCCATCAAGCCCACCAGGCCGTGGATGGCATCCACCCGGGTGGCCTTGATGACCAGCGGGTCGGCGGACAGCTGGCGCAGCATCGGGATGTTGTCCGAGGCCTGGATCTTGAGGCCCTTGCCGGTCAGTTCCCAACCCGGTGCCACCTGATAGGCCAGCCACAGGGCGGCGCGCTGGAAGAAACCCATGGTCGATCGGCCCCACACGGCGGGGGCTGACAGGATCACGCCCTTGACGTTGGGCGGCGGGGCGCCGGCGCTGGCCAGGATGGCGACGGCGCCGCCCATGCTCTCGCCCAGCAGGTACAGGGGCACGCCGGGATGGCGGGCGGCCACCAGGGCGGCGGCGGTGCGCAGATCGGCGGCCATCGACTCGGCGCTGGACCAATATCCCGGCCTGGGCGCCTGGCCGAAGCCGCGCTGGTCGTAGGCATAGGCGGCGATGCCCTTCTTCGCCAGGTATTGGCCGGGCTCGTCGAAGAAGTTGGAATAGTCGTTCATGCCGTGCAGCGCCAGGATCACCGCATGCGGCTGACCGCCTTCCGGCACCCAGCCGCGCAGGGGCAGGCGCATGCCATCGGCTGACAGCCAGTGGTCGCCGTTCATCTGCGGCGCGGCAATATTGGGGCCGGGCAATTGGTACTGGGCGGCGCAGGCAACCAGCGCCAGGGAGATCAGAAGGAAGACGGCGGTTTTGCGGATCATCGGGTCCTGGACGAGGTCAACTGTAGGAAGATGTCTTCCAGGTCGGTCTCCTCGGTGGACAGATCAACGATGGCGAGCCCCGCGTTCCTGACCGTGTCGAGGATGCCGGCGATGGGCATCTCGGACGGTTTGTAGCGCAGAATAAGGCGGCCATCGGGGCGCAGTTCGGGCGACATTGCGGCAAGACCGGCGGGCAGTTCGTCGGGAACGCTCGCCAGGGTCAGGATCAGCGCCTTGGAATCAAGTCGGCCCAGCAGGGTGGACGTGTCTTCGCACGCCACCAGCGTGCCGTGGTTGATGATGGCGATGCGGTCGCACAGCTCCTCGGCCTCTTCCAGATAGTGGGTGGTGAGGATGATGGTGGTGCCCGCCGCGTTGAGCTGCTTCACGTAGGCCCATAGCGACTGGCGCAGCTCGATGTCCACGCCCGCCGTGGGTTCGTCCAGCACCAGCACCGGCGGGGTGTGCACCATGGCCTTGGCCACCAGCAGCCGCCGGCGCATGCCGCCCGACAGGGTGCGCGCGTAGGAATCGGCCTTGTCGGCCAGGCCCACGGCTTCCAGGATCTCCATGGTGCGGCGTTCGGAGGCCGGCACGCCGTACATGCCGGCCTGGACCTCCAGCAGCTCGCGCGGGGTGAAGAACGGGTCGAGGTTCAGTTCCTGCGGCACCACGCCGATGGCGGCCTTGGCGGCGCGCGGGGCGGAATCGATGTCCCGGCCCCACAGGCTGACATGGCCGCCGGTCTTGGTCACCAGCCCGGCCAGTATGTTGATGAAGGTGCTCTTGCCGGCGCCGTTGGGGCCCAGCAGGCCAAAGAACGAGCCGCGCGGAATGGCGAGCGAAATGCCGTCCAGCGCCACCTTGCGGCCGCGCTTGCTCTGGTAGACCTTCGACAGGCTCTGGGCCTCGACGGCGTTATCGGGAAGAGAGAGTGTTTGAACCATGGCCGTTCATGGGTATCATCCGCCCGTTTCAACGGTCAACGGATGATGTCCGCCATGTCTGTCGCGTTCGAGAGCACCACCGCCTCCCCGGCCAAGATCGAGACCCAGGTGGTCGAGACCCCGACCGTCGCCTGCGACGGCGGCACCGGCCCGCTGGGCCATCCCCGCGTGTTCCTGCATTTCGGCGACCAGCGCGAGGTGGTGTGCCCCTATTGCTCGCGCACCTATCAGCTGGCCGAGGGCGCCAAGGCGCACGGTCATTAAGGTGGCAGATCCCCGTCACGTGTATCTGGTGGATGGCTCGGGCTTCATTTTCCGGGCCTTCCACGCTCTTCCCCCCATGACCCGCGGCGATGGCACGCCCATCAACGCGGTCTATGGTTTCACCAACATGCTGCTGAAGCTGTTGAACGAAACCGATGCCGATCACGTGGCGGTGATCTTCGATGCCGCGCGCAAGACCTTCCGCAGCGACATCTACCCCGAGTACAAGGCCCATCGGCCGCCGCCGCCGGAAGAGCTGGTGCCGCAATTCCCGCTGATCCGCGAGGCGACCCGCGCCTTCAACGTGCCCTGCGTCGAGCAGGAGGGCTTCGAGGCCGACGACCTGATCGCCACCTATGCCGCCCAGGCGGTGGCGAAGGGCGCCCGCGTCACCATCGTGTCCTCCGACAAGGACCTGATGCAGTTGGTCGGCGACGGGGTCGAGATGCTCGACCCGCTCAAGAACAAGGTCATTTCGATTCCCGAGGTGGTCGAGAAGTTCGGCGTCACCCCCGACAAGGTGGTGGACGTGCAGGCCCTGTGCGGCGATCCCACGGACAACGTGCCGGGTGTGCCCGGCATCGGCGTCAAGACCGCCGCACAGTTGATCGCGGAATATGGCGATCTCGATCAATTGCTGGCCCGTGCTGGCGAGATCAAGCAGCCCAAGCGGCGCGAGACCCTGCTCGCCAATCTCGACAAGGCGCGCATCAGCCGCGATCTGGTGCGGCTGGAGAAGAACGTTCCGGTCAACGAGCCGCTGGAGAGCTTCGCCAAGCGCCAGCCCGCGCCCGAGATGCTAACCGACTACCTGCAGAAGATGGGGTTCAAATCCATCCTCAGCCGGCTGTCTACCTTGTCCGGCCCCAGGCCCGCCGCCCCCGCCCAACCGGCTGCGCCCGGTGAGGTGCGCGTGGTTGCCGCCCCCAGTGCAGTGGCGGTCAAATACGAGTTGGTGCTGACCGCCGAGGATCTGCAGCGCTGGATCGATGCCGCCGTCAGGGCTGGCACCGTTGCCATTGCCACCGAGCAATTGGGCCTCGATCCCCGCGAGGGCAAGTTGGTCGGCGTGTCGCTGGCGGTCGCTCCCGGCCAGGCCTGCTACATTCCGGTGAAGCATGCGCCGTTGGAGGCGCAAGGGTCGCTGCTGCTGGGCGGCCCCGATGCCAACCCGGCGGCGCCCAAGCTGATCCCGGCCGAGGTGATGCGCGACGCGCTGCGAACGTTGTGCGCCGATCCGTCGGTGCTCAAGGTCGGCCACGACATCAAGACTGTCCTGCGGGCGCTGGCGCCTTATGGCATTGAGGTCGCGCCGCTCGACGACACCATGCTGCTGTCCTATGTGCTCGACGGCGCCAGCCACGGCCATTCGCTCGACGATCTGGCGGTGCTCCATTGCGGCTGCGACCGCATCAAGACCGCCGAAGTGTGCGGCGCCGGCAAGAGCCAGGTGACGCTCGACCGCGTGCCGCTGGACAAGGCGCTCGATTACTGCGCCCAGGCCGCCGATTTCTCACTGCGCCTGCATCTGTTCCTCAAGGCGCGCCTGCTGGCCGAACGCATGGTCACCGTCTACGAGACGCTGGAGCGTCCGCTGGTGTCCGTGGTCGCCTGCATGGAACGCGAGGGCATCAAGGTGGATGCCGACGAATTGCGCCGCCTGTCCGCCGATTTCGGCGGTCGCATGGAGCAGTTGGAGGCCGACATCCGCCGCATCGCCGGCAACGAGACGCTGAACATCGGCTCGCCCCAGCAATTGGGCAAGGTGCTGTTCGAGGATCTGGGCCTGCCCGGCGGCAAGAAGACCAAGACCGGCCAGTGGGGCACCGATGCCGCCGTCCTGGAAGAGCTGGCCGCCATCCATGAGTTGCCGCGCAAGGTGCTGGACTGGCGTCAGCTGTCCAAGCTGAAAAGCACCTATGCCGACGCCCTGGACAAGCAGATCAACCTGCACACCAAGCGGGTCCACACCAGCTATGCGCTGGCGCTCACCACCACCGGGCGGCTGAGCTCAAGCGACCCCAACCTCCAGAACATCCCCATCCGCACCGAGGAAGGCCGCAAGATCCGCCATGCCTTCGTGGCGCCGCCCGGCACCGCGATCCTGTCGGCGGATTATTCGCAGATCGAACTGCGCTTGGTCGCTCATGTCGCCAATATCGAAGGCCTGAAGGAGGCGTTCCGCTCGGGAGCCGACATTCACGCCATCACCGCGTCACAGG
>JAEZFE010000418.1 GCA_023437865.1 Pseudomonadota bacterium
GACCATCTCCGAGACCTGCACGTGACGGGTCGGCGGCTCGTCAAAGGTCGATGAGATCACCTCGTCCATGCGCGAGCCGGTATCGATCAGCGCGGGGGCGATGATGGTGAGCGAACCGCCCTCCTCGATGTTGCGGGCGGCACCAAAGAACCGCTTGGGGCGTTGCAGGGCATTGGCGTCCACGCCGCCGGTCAGCACCTTGCCCGAGCTCGGCACCACGGTGTTGTAGGCGCGTGCCAGGCGGGTGATCGAGTCCAGCAGGATGACCACGTCACGCTTGTGCTCGACCAGGCGCTTGGCCTTCTCCAGCACCATCTCGGTGACCTGCACGTGGCGGCTGGCTGGCTCGTCGAAGGTGGAGCTGATAACTTCGCCGCGCACCGAGCGGGCCATGTCGGTGACTTCCTCGGGGCGCTCGTCGATCAGCAGCACAATCAGGTAGACGTCGGGCTGGTTGGCGGCGATGGCGTGGGCGATGTTCTGCAGCATCACCGTCTTGCCGGTGCGCGGCGGCGCCACAATCAGCGCGCGCTGGCCCTTGCCCAGCGGGGCCACCAGATCGATGACGCGGGTGGTCAGATCCTTCTTGGTCGGATCGTCCAGCTCCAGCTTCAGCTTCTCGTCCGGATAGAGCGGGGTGAGGTTATCGAAATTGACCCGGTGGCGGACCGCTTCCGGATCGTCGAAATTGACCTGGGTGAGGCGGACGAGGCTGAAATAGCGCTCGCCATCCTTCGGCCCACGGATCTCGCCTTCGACCGTGTCGCCGGTGCGCAGGCCCCATTTGCGGACCTGGTTGGGGCTGATGTAGATGTCGTCCGGCCCGGCGAGATAGTTCGCCTCGGGGCTGCGCAGGAAGCCGAACCCATCCTGCAGGATCTCAAGCACACCATCGCCGTAGATCGGCGTATCGTTGTCGGCCAGCTGCTTCAGGATCGCGAACATCATGTCCTGCTTCCTGAGCGTACTGGCGTTTTCGATCTGCAGTTCCTCGGCGAAAGCGAGCAGCTCAGCCGGAGATTTCTTCTTGAGTTCCTGAAGATGCATGGAGATGTCCGTCTATCTGCTCGCGCATGCCCGCCAAAGGCGAGCCCCACAATGGGGGTCCGGGAAACAACCGGTGCGGTCTTGACGATTTGGGATGGCGGGGCTTCGACCGGCCCCTGGGAGTTGAGCTCAGCATTAGCCAAACGCCACGCCCAAGTCAAACATCAATTCGAGCGCCCGAGGGCGGAATTTCAATGGGCTGCCGCACCCAATAGCAGCTGCGGCTGCTTCAGAACGGCTTGACGATCACCAGGATGACGATGGCAACCATCAGCAGGGTCGGGACCTCGTTGGCGACACGGAAGAATTTCTGCGACTTGGCGTTGCGGTCGGCGGCGAAATCGTTCTTCCACCGAATCATCATGTGGTGCGCGACAGTCGTCAAAATGACGAGCAGTAGTTTCACGTGAAACCAGCCGTCCTGGAACAGGCCGCCACTGACCGCCATCACCAAGCCGGCGGCCCAAGCCACGACCATGGCCGGCATCATGATCGCCTTGAGCAGCCGGCGCTCCATGATCTTGAATTTTTCCGACGCCGCCGACCCGGGCTCAACCTCGCAATGATAGACAAACAGCCGCGGCAGGTAGAGCAGGCCGGCCATCCACGATATGACCGCGATCACATGCAGGGCCTTGATCCACAGATAGGCTTCGCCGCTCAAAATGCCTCCTCCTGAAACGGACAACGCATTCCGGCACCGGCACAGCCGCGCTTTTGCATGGACGCGGGTGACTGCACCAGGCGGGCCAGACCGGCAATGAAGGCGGGATGATGACCCAAAGCGGGCACCCGCACGTAGGCTGGAATGCCCAGACCCTCGGCACGGTGGCGATACTCAATGTCGAGTTCGACCAGCGTCTCGGAATGTTCAGACACGAAGGCGATGGGCACGACGACCACGGGCACGCCGTCCTCGCCGGCACGTTCCAACTCCTCCTCGGTGGAGGGACCGATCCATTTCAGCGGGCCGACACGGCTTTGGTAACACACCACCCAGTCGAGATCCGGAATACCGAGCGCCCCCACGACGGCTCGGGCGGTCTGCTCCACGTGGCGCGGATAGGGATCGCCGGAATCGACCACCTTTTGCGGCAGGCCGTGGGCGGAAAACAGGATGCGGGGATTGCCCTTCGACGCCGCTTCGGCGTATCCGGCGCGCACCAGCTCCGCCATGGCGGCCACCAGGCCAGGCTCGTCGGGATAGCAGCACACCGCCTCGGTCGGCACGCGCCAATTCGCCGCCAATTTTCGCCACTCGCGCAGCGAAGATCGGCTGGTGGTGGTGGAAAATTGCGGATAGAGCGGCAGTAGAACCACCCGCTCGGCACCCCACGCCCTGGCGGCAGCCAGCGCTTCCGCCGCGAACGGGCGCCAGTAGCGCATGGCGACGAACACCCGGAACTCATTGCCGAGCAATTTTTCCAGCGCCGCCGCCTGCTTCGCCGTTTCCTCGACGAGCGGAGATTTTCCGCCAAGCTGGGCATAGATCTCGCGCGCCACCGGAGCCCGCCTCTTCGAAATGAAGCGGGCCAGCAAACGGCGTATCAACCCAGGTGCGCCGATAATGGCCGGGTCGTTGAACAGGTTGAAGAGAAAGGGCTCAACCGCGTCCAGGCTATCCGGGCCACCCAGGTTGAACAGCACCACAGCGGTCTTAGTCATGTTCGCCTCTCAGGTCCGGCGCGGAAGAGACTCCCGCGCCGTGCATCCGTCAGCCCTTCCAGCCTTTGATGCGCTCGGCCAGCCGCGCCACATTCTCCGGCGGGGTTGGCGGAATGATGCCGTGGCCGAGATTGAAGACGAACGGACCCTTGCCGAGCGTCTTGAGGATGCGGTCGATGGCGGCGTCCATGGCCTCGCCGCCAGCGACCACGAGGATGGGATCCAGGTTGCCTTGCACGGTGCAGTGCTTTTGCAGGGTCTCAGCAGCCCAATCCAGCGGCACCGAGGTATCCAAACTGACCGCGTCTACGCCGGTCTCTCGCACGTATTCATGGTATAGAATACCAGCTCCGCGTGGGAAGCCGATTACAGGAATGCCAGGACGCTCGGAATGGATGCGTTCGACCAGCTTACGCGCCGGTTCGATGACCCAGCGTCGGAACTCGGTCTCGGGCAGGGCGCCGGCCCAGGTATCGAAAATCTGGATAGCCTCGGCGCCGTTGTCGATCTGGCGGATCAGATAATTCCCGGTGGCCTCGACCAGAAGGTCCATGAGGCGGGCAAATAGCTCGGGCTGGCCCCACATCATGCGCTTGGCGTGGCTGAAATCCTTCGAACCGCCGCCTTCGATCATGTAGGTCGCCACCGTCCACGGCGCGCCGGCAAATCCGATCAGCGCGGTGGTTTCGGGAATTGCCGTCGAAAGCCCCTTCACCGTCTCGTAGACGGGGGCAAGGTGCTCGTGCAGGCCCGAGATGTCGAGTGCATCCAGATCACTTGCTGAGCGAATCGGCGTCAACACCGGACCTTCGCCTTCGCGGAAGCTCACACGCTGCCGCAACGCGTCGGGAATTACCAGGATGTCGGAAAACAGGATCGCCGCGTCGAAACCATAGCGCCGCAGCGGCTGCAGGGTGACTTCGACCGCCAGCTTGGGATTGTAGCACAGATCGAGAAAGCTTCCGGCCTCGGCGCGAGTGGCGCGGTATTCCGGCAGATAGCGGCCGGCTTGGCGCATGAGCCAGAACGGCGGTGGAGTGAGCGTTTCGCCCGCGAGGGCTTGGAGGAATCGCTTGTCTGGCTTTTGGGTCACGGGCGATCTCGCTGGGTTATTCGGTCATAGGTCATACAAGGTTTGTTTCTATGAGAAAAGGTGGCTGAGGTTGTGGGTGCCTGTGGACAACGGGGATTGGACTCTGTCCCCACTTTGTCCACAATCCTATCCATATGCTTGGCCGTCGAGTCCGTAGCCTGTGGACAAGTTTGGGGGCAAACCGGCCAAGCGCAGTCCTCCTCTCACCAATGGGGTATCCCCAAAGAGGGTGCAAGCTGGGGAAAGCGGGTGGCGCCTGGGCGTTTTCACGCTATTCTCCAGCGGAGTGGTGACGGATTATCCGCATCCGGGTCATTGGTCGTATGACCATAGGGGGTGCGTGTGGGGATTTTTTGCCCCGTCGCCAAAACCCCGCCTTATCCCCATCATTTCGACTTATCCACAGGTCTGGCCATGCGCAGCTTTCATCTTCACCTGGTTTCGGATGCCACCGGCGAGACGGTGACCTCGGTTACGCGCGCCTGCATGGTGCAATTCGAGGGGGTTCAGGCGGTACAGCACAATTGGTGGCTGGTCCGCAGTCAGGGTCAGGTCGAGCGCGTCATTGCCGGGATCGAGGAAAACCCCGGAATCGTGCTGTTCACCCTGGTGGATGTGCCGGTCCGCGGCCTGCTCGAGGAGGCCTGCCGCCGCATGCATGTGCCCTGCATCCCGGTGCTCGACCCGGTGCTCGGCGCGCTGGCGGGCTATCTGGGCGCCGAAATGAACGCCACACCAGGCCGCCAGTACCAGCTCGATGCCGAGTATTTCGCCCGCATCGACGCCATGCAATTCACCCTCAACCACGATGACGGCCAGCTGCTGACCGATGTGGAGGATGCCGACATCATCCTGATCGGCGTGTCGCGCACGTCCAAGACACCCACCTGCATGTATCTCGCCAACCGCGGCTATAAATGCGCCAATTATCCCCTGGTCCCCGGCGTGCCCTTGCCCGTCGAGCTGGAGAACGCCCGGCGGCCATTGGTGGTGGGCCTGACCAAGGATCCGAAGAGCCTGTCCGACATCCGGCGCGCCCGCCTGCGCTTCCTTAATCACGACGAGGAATCCGATTACGCCCAATTCGAGAAGGTGCGCGAAGAGGTGGCCAACGCCCGCCGGCTGTTTTCGCGCCATGGCTGGCCGGTGGTGGATGTGACGCGGCGCTCCATCGAGGAGGCCTCGGCCACCATCATTCAGCTGCATGGCCAGCACATGGCCAAGAAGCAGGAGGCGAAATGATCGTGCTGGCCTCCGGCTCGGCCACCCGCCGGGCCATGCTGGAACATGCGGGGGTTGAGTTCGTCGTCGATACCTCGCCGGTGGATGAGGCGGCGGTCAAGGCCGCCATGCGCGAGGAAACCGGCAATGCCGCCCGCGTGGCCGAGGTGTTGGCCGAACTTAAGGCGACCAAGGTGTCGGCCCGCCATCCCGGCGTCATCGTCATCGGCGCCGACCAGATGCTCGATTGCGACGGCGAGTGGTTCGACAAGCCGGAAAGCCCGGCGGCCGCCCGCCGCCAGTTGGCCTGCCTGCGCGGCAAGATCCACCGCCTGACCTCGTCCGTGGTGGCGGTACGCGACGGCAAGCGCATCTGGCATCATACCGAGCAGGCCAAGCTGACCATGCGCCGGTTCTCCGACGCCTTCCTCGATGGTTATGTGGAAAAGGCCGGCGCCGGGGTGCTGTCGTCGGTCGGCGCCTATCAGCTGGAAGGTCTCGGCGCCCAATTGTTCATGGTGGTCGAGGGCGACCATTTCACCATCCTCGGCCTGCCCTTGCTGGCGCTGCTGGATTTTCTGCGCGAGTACGGGGAGCTGTTGCCATGATCGTGTCGGGCAAGGCCAAGCTGGCGGGCGTGATCGGGTGGCCGGTGGGCCATTCGCGTTCGCCCCGGCTGCACGGCTTCTGGCTGGAAAAGTTGGGCATCGACGGCGCCTACATCCCTCTGGCGGTGGCGCCGGAGGATTTCGAGCAGGTGCTGCGCGCGCTACCCCGCATGGGGTTCGCCGGGGCCAACGTCACCGTGCCGCACAAGGAACAGGCGCTGCATCTGGTGGACGAGCTGGAGCCGCTGGCCCGCCGCATCGGGGCGGTCAACACCCTGGTGGTTCGGGAGAACGGCACCGTCCTTGGCCGCAACACCGACGCCTTCGGCTTTTTGGAGAATTTACGGCGGGGGGCACCGGGGTGGCGGGCGCAATCGGCGCCGGCGGTGGTGCTGGGGGCCGGTGGCGCCGCCCGTGCGGTGGCCGCCGCGTTGATTGACGCCGGCGTGCCCGAGGTGCGTCTGGTCAATCGCTCGGTGGAGCGCGCCGAACGCCTGGCCATGGATGTGGGAGGGCCGTTCCGGGTGATCGGCTGGGATCATGTCGGCCATGCGCTGCATGGCGCCGGTCTGTTGGTCAACACCACCACGCTGGGCATGACCGGCCAGCCCAGGCTGGAGATCGACCTGGCGCCGCTGCCCGATTGGGCGGTGGTCAATGACATCGTCTATGCCCCGCTGATGACCGATCTGCTGGCGGCGGCCAAAGCCCGCGGCCTGCGCATCGTCGACGGTATCGGCATGCTGCTGTACCAGGCGGTGCCCGGCTTCGAGGCGTGGTTCGGGGTCAAGCCCGAGGTCACGGCGGAGCTGCGCGACTTCGTGCTCGCCACCTGACGCGATGAAGATCCTCGGCCTCACCGGCTCCATCGGCATGGGCAAGAGCACGGCGGCGGCCATGTTCCGCCGGCTGGGCGTGCCGGTCCATGATGCCGATGCGACCGTGCACCGGCTGCTTGGCCCCAATGGCATGGCGGTGCCGCTGATCGCTGCGGCATTTCCCGGTGCCGTGCGCGAAGGTAAGGTCGACCGCGCCGCTTTGGGTCAGATGGTGTTCGGCAAGCCGCCTGAGTTGAAGCGGCTGGAAGCCATCCTGCACCCGCTGGTGCGCCGAGCCGAGACTGATTTTCTCCAGCGGCACTGTCGCCGCCGGGCAGGGCTGGTGGTGCTTGATATCCCGCTACTGTTCGAAACCGGCGGGCAGCGGCGCTGCGACAAAGTGATCGTGGTCACATGCCCGGCCTTTTTGCAGGCGCAGCGGGTGCTGCGCCGGCCCGGCATGACGGTCGAGCGACTAAAGCTTATCCGCGCGAAACAAATGTCCGATTCACAGAAGCGTAAGCGGGCCGACTTCATTGTGCCGACCGGCACCGGACGGCTTCCCGCCTTGCGTCGTTTGAGGCGGATCGTCACACTGATGCGTGCCGAACCCGGCCGGGGCC
>JAEZFE010000432.1 GCA_023437865.1 Pseudomonadota bacterium
CCAGATCAGCCAGGGTGGCCATATGGGTGGACAGCTTGTGGGCGTCCTCCACCTCGCGTGCCGCCTGCTCGACCACGCGGGCCACGGCGGCACGGTCGAGCGCGCGCAACTCCTCCTTGCGGGTCAGCGTGGCGACCGAGCGGGCGATGCCCATGACGTTCTCGTCGGTGCGGTCCATGCGCCAGTCGAAATCAGCGGCAACCTTGAACAATTCGCCGAATTCCGGATCGTTCTGGCTGAGCAGGTAGTACAGCTCGGGATCGCCGATCAGCACGACCTTGACGTCGAGCGTGAACGGCTCTGGTTCCAGCGTCACCGTGCTCATCAGGCCGGTGCTCTGGCCCGGGCTCTCGATGCGGATCTCGCGGGTCTTGAGCGAGCGCTTGAGATCTTCCCAGGCGAACGGGTTCAACAGCACCTTGCGCGCATCCAGCACCAAATAGCCGCCATTGGCCTTGTGCAGGGCGCCGGCCTTGATCAGGTTGAAATCGGTGATCAGCGCGCCGTACTGGGCAATGTGCTCGATACGGCCGATCAGGTTGGGCTGGGTTGGGTGATCCTCGTGCACCACCGGGGCGCCGCCGGTAGCGGTGTTGTTAACCAGCACGTTGACCCGATAGCGGCGGAGCCCGCCTTCGCCCAGCTTGGGCGCGATCGTCTCCTCCCCCTCCTCGCCCTCGGCCTCCAGGAAGTCGTCGACATTGTCGGTGATGTCGTCGGTAACGGCGGCCAGGTATTCGAGAACCTCGGGCAGGTCGGCGTAGCGCTCCTGCAGCTCCTCCATCAGGTGGCTGATGGCGTAGGTCACCACCTCCTGCTCCAGCTCGCGCACGGTGTGGCGGGTCTCGCGCTCCCATTGCGGAATCTGCTTGGCGGTGGCTTGCAGGCGCTCCTGCAACTCCTCCATCTGAGCGGTGAAGCGGTCCTGCTCGTCCTCGGGCAGCTCCTCGAATTCCTCGGGCGACATTTCCTCGCCATTGGGCTTGAACGGGGTCAGCGCCAGACCGACAGCGGTGCGAATGAGGGCGACGCCGTGGGCCTTGGCCTCGTCGGCCATCTCGCCCAGCAATTCCTCCTGGCGCTCCTTGAAGCTGTCTTCCAGGTCCTGCTTCTTGTTGCGGTATTCCTCGGCATCAAGGCCGGCGGGCAGCGCCACCAGCAGCTCGTCCACCAGCCAGTCCATGTCCTTCTTCAGGCCAGCGGCGCGGCCCGCCGGCAGGCGCAAGGTGCGCGGGCGGTGGCTTTCGCTTTCGGTGAAGTTGTGAACATAGACCAGATCGTCGGGCACCGGCTGATGCGCCGCGGCCTGGGCTAGGTACTGCATCACCAGCGAACGCCGCCCGGTTCCCTCGGCCCCCAGCGCGAACAGGTTAAAGCCGCGATGGCGCATGCCGATGGCGAAGCGGATGGCCTGGACGGCGCGGTCCTGGCCCACCGGCTCCTCGGTGTCGGGCACCTCGGCGGTAGTGGCGAAAGGCAGCCCCTCGGGGTCGCAGGACTTATAGAGCAGCTCGGTCGGGAGCGCGGCGGCGGGACGGGTCAGGATGCTCTCCGGTCAGGCCTCGTCCTCGATGCGCTCCATGTCATCGTCGGACAGGCCGAAATGGTGGCCGATTTCGTGAATCAGGACGTGTTTGACCAGGCTCGTCAAGTCTTCGCCGGTCTCGCACCAATAATCCAGGATGGGCCGGCGGTAGAGGAAGATCATGTCGACGTCGGCGCGCGGTGCCACCTCGGCGAAGCTCTGGTGCGGCAGGGCGACGCCCCGGTACAGGCCGAGGATGTCGAAGGGCGATTCCAGGCCCATCTCCTGCTCGGTGTCCTCGTCGGGAAAATCTTCGACGCGCAGGATCACGTCGGCGGCGTAGCGGCGCAGCTCGTCCGGAATTTCGGCATAGGCCGCGTGGGCGATGGTTTCGAGATCGGCCAGGCTTGGCGCGACGGTGTGGGGCGGGATGACGCGTGGCATGGGGACAAGTTTACCCCGGCTTGATGAGGGCGTGAAGGCCGCCCATTAACATGAGGGAAGGTTTCAAGGAGGAACGCCATGACCCCACTGACGGGCGCAGACCGCGCCCAGGCCATGCTGGGCCTGCCCAGTTGGAAGAATTGCTTCGACCGTGACGCCATCGAACGCAGCTTCAAGTTCCGCGATTTCGCCGAAGCCTTCGGTTTCATGACCCGCGTCGCCCTGGTCGCCGAGCGCATGAACCACCACCCGGAATGGACCAACGTCTACAATCGGATCACGGTGACCTTGACCACACACGATGCCGGCGGCGTCACCCAGCGCGACATCAACCTGGCGCATGCCATGGAAGACGCCTATCAGCCCGCCGACCATTCCGGCGGGCGGAAGCTGGCAGGCTGAGATCATTTCGAGGCCGACATTTACAGGACCAGTGCCGTGTGGAATCATGCGCCCCCAAGCTGAAGCTCGTCGCACTGGAAAGCGTTGCCCAAATGAGGATTGCCGTCTCCGCCGCCCTGCTCGCCGCTTTGACCGCAGGACAGGCCCTGGCGCAGACCCCGCCCAAGACCACCAAGGCCCATCCGCCCGCCAAGGCGGCCGCCGCCCAGCCGGCAAAGCCGTCACTGGCGCAGCTGGCGGCGCAGGGCGATGCCCAGGCC
>JAEZFE010000494.1 GCA_023437865.1 Pseudomonadota bacterium
AGGCTGTGCAGGCCGGTGGCGCCACCATGCACCGCCTGGGCCTGTCGGAAACCCTGCTGCTGTTTCCTGAACACCGCGCCTTCCTGCCGCTGGATCAGGCGGTGGCCCGGCTCAAGCGTTCCTGTCCGGAAAAGAAGGTGGTGGTCGAAGTTACCTCGGTGGATCAGGCGGTGCTGGCGGCAAAGGCCGGCGCCGATGTCATCCAACTGGAGAAGTTCGCGCCCGCCCAACTGGCCGAATGCGCCCGTGCGCTGGCCGCCCATCCGGTGATCCTGGCCGCTGCTGGCGGCGTCAACGCCGCCAATGCTGGCGATTATGCAAAGGCCGGTGCCTCGGTTCTGGTCACCTCGGCCCCCTATTGGGCGCCGCCAAAGGATGTGGCGGTGAGCATCGCCGCCGGATAGCCGGCGCCGGGGAGAGGCGGCGCCCCACCGGACCGCGAGTATTTTTGCAGGCGCGTTACTGACTCCCGATGACGTTTCCGTCCTACCTGTTGCGCGAATGACTCGCATTCGCGCAAGCCTCTCATGGGATGGAAGGATTGCAGGATGGGGGTGAAGACGTCGAACCGGCCGGGGGCGCGCGCCATGCGCATGGGGCTTACGTCCTCGGCTCGTGTGGTGGTTCTGGTGGCCGCTGCCGCCCTGCTGTCCGATCCCGCCCTGGCCGAGCAGGCTGTTCCGTCCCAGGTTGTCGCCGGGCAGGCCATCGAATTCCATATTCCGGCCCAAGACCTGAATGGCGCCTTGCTCAGCTTTGCCCGCGCCGCCGGGATGCAGGTGTTCTTTGACGCCGAATGGGTCCGTGGCCGCACCAGCGCGACCCTCGACGGTAAATTCACCGCCGAGCAAGGCCTGGTCCAGATGCTGGCTGGCACCGGTCTGACCTGGCGCTTCACCGCCGGCAACACGGTCACCCTGGAGAAGATGCCCGAGGTCAGCGACGACGCCATGATCATGGCCCCGGTGGCGGTCGACGCCAAGATCTCCGGCCCGGCGCAGGCCGAGATCGGCAACCTGCCGCCCGCCTATGCCGGCGGTCAGGTGGCGCGCGGCGGTAAGCTCGGCATCCTCGGCAACCGCGATGTCATGGATACGCCGTTCAATCAGACCAGCTACACCGCGGAAACCATCGAAAATCAGCAATCGCGCACGGTGGCGCATGTGCTGGAGAACGACCCGTCGGTGCGCTTCACCACGCCGGGCGGCCACGCCCAGGAGAATTACAAGGTCCGCGGTTTCCCGGTCCAGGCCAACGATCTGGCGCTGAACGGCATGTACGGCTTGGCCCCCAATGGCCATGCCGGCACCGAGTTCGTCGAACGCGTCGAGGTGCTCAAGGGCCCCAACGCCCTGCTCAACGGCATCGCTCCCAGCGGCGCGGTGGGCGGCGCCATCAACCTGGTCACCAAGCGGGCCGCCGACAGGCCGGTCACCGAGGTTACCGGCGACTTCACCTCCGGCGGCCAGGGCGGCTCGCATGTGGACGTGGGCCGCCGTTTCGGCGCAGACGGTAAGCTGGGCGTGCGCGTCAACGGCGTCTACCGCGACGGCGATACCGGTGTCGACGGTCAGAAGAAGGAAAGCAGGATGGCGGTGATCGGCGCCGATTACCGGGGCGACAATCTGCGCCTGACACTTGACGCCTATGCTGACCGCGAAGCCTTCGAGGGGGGCAGCCCCATGAACGCCCAGATGACCGGCACGGCGGTGCCCAGTGCGCCCAAATCCACCACCAATTTTTTCCGCGGCATCTATGGCCAGCAGGAAAACAACGCGGTCATCACCCGCGCGGAATACGACATCACCCGCGATGTGACCGCCTATGCCGGTATCGGTGTGCTGTACAACACCCAGAACGGCTTCATCACCTCAACCCACGCCCGCAACGTCACCGCCACCGGCGCCAGCACCGGCAGCCAGACCGTCAATCGGCGTGACTTCACCGATTCCGTCTCCGCCGAAACCGGTGTGCGCGCCAATTTCCAGACCGGCGACGTGGGGCATCAGGTGGTGGCCAGCTACACCCAGCTGGATCAGGACATCGGCACCATCAATGTGATGAGCTCGGCCTTCGCGTCGAACATCTACAACCCGATCGCCCCGCCGCTCGCCCGCAATCCGGGCGAGGCCTACACCTCGGAAATCAACTCCTTCACCAGCATGGCGCTGGCCGACACCCTGTCGGCTCTGGACGACCGGGTGCAACTGACGCTGGGCGCGCGGAACCAGCGCGTGCACGCCAAATCCTTCACTTCGGGCGGCGCCGAAAGCGCCAATTACGACAAGACGGCGCTCACCCCGGCGGTGGGCCTGGTGATCAAGCCACTGCCCCAGTTGTCGCTCTACGGCAATTACATCGAGGCGCTGACCAAGGGTGACCGCGTTGGGACCACCTACACCAACGCGGGCCATGTATTCGCGCCTTACGTCAGCAAGCAGAAGGAGGCCGGCATTAAGTGGGACGCCGGCAAGCTCGCCAACACGCTGAGCGTCTTCCAGATCGACCGTCACGTTCTCAACACTTCCGGTAACACCGCCGTCGAGGGCGAGCAGCGTAACCGGGGTGTCGAGTGGAACGTCTTCGGTGAGCTGGTGGACCGGGTCAGGGTGCTGGGCGGTGTCGCCTATACCGAGGGTGTGATGACCAAGAGCGCCCGTGGTTTGCTCGACGGCAAGACCGCGTTTGGCACGCCCAAATGGCAGGGTAATCTGGGCCTGGAATGGGACCCGCCCATGCTCCAGGGCCTGACGCTGGAAGGCCGTGCCGTCTATACCGACGCTCAATATGTCAATTCCGCCAACACCCTGGAAATTCCGGAATGGTGGCGTCTGGACCTGGGCATGCGCTACGCCCTGGCGGTCCATGGCAACGACGTCACCCTGCGCGGTTACGTCATCAACGTGATGGGCAAGGATTATTGGGCCGGCACTTTCGCCGATGGCTACGTCACCATCAGCGAGCCGCGCACCTTCATGTTGTCCGCCTCGGTGGGCTTCTGATGTCGGCCGCCGGCCAGTGTGCCGCCCTCGCCGCCACCGGCGTGGGGGTGGCGGCCTTCTACCTTGCCTCGCCGCGCCAGCAGCTCTTGCGCCGGCCTTTGCCGGCCCGTGCCGGACGGCTGTCGGGTGCGGCGATGCTGGTGCTGGCCGGGCTCCTATGGGGGCGCGAGCTTCACCCGGCCACCGCGCTGTTCGTCGCGCTGACCACCGCCATGCTGTTCGCCATGGCCTATCCCGCCGTGGCGGCCCTTGCTGCCGGGCGGCGCCAGCCATGAGCACGAAGCGCCTCGACTGGGCCAGCAAGTCGGTGGCCGGGACGGTGCTGGGCTTCGGCCTTGCCGTCGGGCTCGTTGGTCTCTTCGCCTGGGTGGGGCCGGGCGGCCTGCGGGCCGTGAACAAGTTCCAGTTCAACATGTGGCTGGTGCCGCCGCTCTGGCTGGGCATTCTCAGCGCCAGCTTCCTGTTCCGCAGCGGCCTCAGGGCGTGGATGTGGCTGGGGGGCGCCAATGTCCTGGCCCATGCCGCCCTGTACGCCTGCCGCCATTTGCTCCGCTAGGCCTGATCCATGCGTCCCGACATTCTCCGTACCTATAAGACCCTGCACACCTGGACCGGCATCGTCACCGGCATGGTCCTGTTCATTGCGTTCTATGCCGGGGCGCTGACCATGTTCGAGGCGCCGCTCACCCGCTGGGCCTCGCCTCCCGGCGCCGTCACGCCCACCGGCATCGGCCGGGCCGACGAGCTGATGGTGCTGACTCTGGCGGTGCGGCCCGAAATCGGGCGCGAATTCACCCTGCACCTGGGCGATGCAGCGGAGGTGCCAGCGCGCCTGACCTGGCGCAAGAGCGTCGAGGACGCGACCCAATGGTCCTCGGCCCTGGAGCCTGACGGCAGCGTGCGGCTGACCCGCCTGCGCCCGTCGGGGTTGGGCCAATTGATCGACGACCTTCACCGCACCGGCGGCATTCCGGGCGATCCCGAGATCGGCACCATGGTCATGGGCGTGGTCAGTGGCGTCTACGTGCTGGCCCTGGTCTCGGGCGTGGTGCTGGTGCTGCCGTCGCTGCTCCGCGACCTGTTCGCCTTGTGCATCGGCCCCAACCTCAAGCGCCTGTGGATGGACGCCCACAATCTGGTGGGTATCTTCAGCCTGCCGTTCCATCTGGTCATCGCCCTGACGGCGGTGGTGTTCGGCCTGCATGACGAGATCTATGACACCCTCAACAAGGTGGTCTACGAAAGCCGCTTGCAGGAGGTCATGAGGGCCGACAGCCCGTTCAGCGCCATCAAGCCGAACCGCCAGCCGGCCGCCATGTTGCCGGTGGATGCCTTGGTGCAGCGGGTCAAGGAGCGCGCCCCCGGCTTCGAACCGTTCAGCCTGCAATACCGGGGAGCTGGCACCAAAGGCGCCATCGTGCGGGTCTGGGGCTACGACCACCGCTATCTGATGCGCGGCAAGGGGTTCGTGATGATGAGCCCGGTGACCGGCGAGGTGGTCAATACCGAATACCTGCCCGGCCAGCAGGGCACCTGGGCGGCCATGGTCGCCGCCTTCTTCGCCCTGCATTTCGGCAGCTTCGGCGGTGAGCTGATGCGATGGTCGTATCTGGTACTGGGGCTTTCCGGCGCCTTCCTGTTCTATTCGGGCAATCTGCTGTGGATCGAAAGCCGGCGCCGCACCGAACGGCGGCACGGCGCTTCGGTCCAGCAGTCTCGCTCGACGCGCCTCATGGCCTCGGCCACCGTCGGAATCTGCCTGGGCGCCATGTTCGGCCTTTCGCTGACCATCGTGGCGGGGCGCTGGCTGCATGGCATGGTGGCCGATCTCAATGCCTGGCACCGGGGCATCTATTACGCGGCGTGGGCGGGCGCGCTGGCCTGGGCCTTTTATCGTGGTGCGGCGCGGGCGGCCATCTATCTGCTGTGGCTGGCTGCCGCCGCCACCGCCGCCATTCCGCTGACCTCGCTGATTGGATGGATGGTGCCGGCGTTCGACCCCTGGCCCTCGGCGGCTGCGTCCAGCCCGGCCATTGACGCCATTGCCCTGGCTGGCGCCGCCGCTTTTGCCTGGGCCGCCCGTGCCACCACGCGCCGGGCCGAAGGCGGCGCCGCCGACAGCGTGTGGTCGGCGCCGAAAGCGGACGGTGAGCCTGAGGCGACGGCTTAGGCGGTGAAGGCGACCTGGGCGATGGGGGGAAGGGTGGTGGCGAGACAGCGCCAGTGCTCGCCGCCATCCTGGCTGAGCCACAGATTGCCCGTGGTCGAGCCCATGGCCAGCGTTTCGCCGGATGCATCCACCGCCAGGGCGTGGCGGTAGACGAGGTCGTAGCTGCGGGCCGGCAAGCCGTCGGCCAGCGCGGTGAAGCTGGCGCCGCCATCGTCGGTGCGGTTGACCACCAGGTGAAGCTCAGCCGGCACGCGGCACTCGTCCTTGATTGCAGGCACGAACCAGGCGGTTCCGGGTGCGGCGGGATGGGCGGCCACGGCGAAGCCGAAGGCCGATGGCCGGACATCGCGGATTTCCTCGAAGGTGTCGCCGCCATCGATCGAGCGGAAGATGCCGTTGTGGTGCTGGCACCATACCACCTCGGGCGCCGCCCGGCATTGGGCCAGCCGGTGCGGGTCCTGATGGACCGGGTCGAAGGCTTGGTCGGGCGGCATGTACTCGGCGCGCAGGCCGTGCCCGGCCTGCCGCCAGCTTGCCCCGGCATCCGTGCTCCTCCAAATTCCGCCCGAAGAGATGCCGACGGTCAGGCGCCGGCTGTCGCGCGGGTCTACCAGGATCGAGTGCAGGCCGGGCAGGTCGTAGCCGCCGCCGAACCACCGCGCCCGCTCGGGGACGGCCCACAGGGACTCGACCAGCGACCAGCTCTGGCCGCCATCGGTGCTGGTGAACAGGGCGGCGGGCAGCGTGCCGGCCCACAGGCGCCCGGGTTCGTCCGCACCGCCCGCTTCCAGCGTCCACACCACGTCCACCGCCGGGGCAGCCGGATCGGCCTGGACCGGGAAGGCCGGCGCCGGCAGTGCCCGCCAGGTGGCGCCGCCATCATCCGAGCGGTGCAGCTTGACGCCGAAATGGCCCAGCCGCAGCGCCGTGATCAATCCGCCGTCGCGCGGATCGGCCAGCACGGCACTCACCGGTTCGCCCAGGAAGCAGGGCGGCAGGGCCACCCAATCCTCGCCTTGGCGGTGAAAGCGCAACAGCCCCTTCCGGCTGGCGACGAGCAGAAGGTCCGGCATGCTCACCCTCCCGACAGGGCCTGGAAGACGAAGACGTCGTCGGCGGGTCCGACCTCATCGCTCAAGCCGATGCGGTCGGTGACGGGCCGGTCGTTGATGAAGACGTTGACGTGCCGGCGCAGGCGTCCCTGCTCGTCGACCACATAGCCGCGCAGCGGCGGATTGGCGGCGAACACATTGTCCAGCACCTGGCGCACCGTGCCGCCGCCGCAATACGCCGGCGGGCACGCGACGTGGCGGCGCAGATTGGCGGTGAACACAACCTTCCCCATATCTGCCTCCGTCCATGGCGCTGGAGGCGGATATTGGGGGGTGAGCCGATGGCGGCAAGGGCGGGGGGCGCCGTTCCCGCGCCCCCCGCCCTTACTTAGTCAGGATCAGTTTGTTCTGGGCGGTGATGCGGAGCACGTATTCCGTTCCCTCGTGCTCGATCACCAGCTTGCGGGCCTGGCCCATCAGCGTCCGGCTGTGCACGCGCTTGGAGCATTCGCCGCCGGCTGGGGGGCGGCCGGCGTTTTCCGTGCCTCGCGTCATCGTCTGCTCCGATTCGTCATGGTTTGCCGACATCGCCCTGCTCGGGGACGTAGACCATCGAGCCGTCCTTCATGCGATAGGCCACGCCGGCCTTGGCGCCCTCGCCCTGGCCGATGCTGCCGCTGGCCTTGTAGCGGTCCAGGGTCTTCCCGTCCTTGACGACGATCTCCATGTCGGGCTGGCCCGGGTTCTTGATGACGGTCACATTGTCGTGGCTGAACGGATTGGTCGGGTTATTGGCCACGGCCAGCAGCAGGGCTGCGATGATCACCAGGAACACGTCGATCAGGTTGACCACCGACAGGATCGGATCGTCGGCCTCGGCGTCCTCCAGCAATTTGAGGCTCATTGCGCTCCCCCCTCGGCGAGGGCGTGCACGGCGTCGGGCATGTCCTGGCCGGTCAGGGCGTCGGCGCGGCCCCGCTCGATCTCGACCAGTTCCTCGGCGTACCAGCGACGGCGCACGTTCACCACCCAATAGGTCAGCGACGCCGCCACCAGCGCCAGGATCACCGCCGAGAACGCCACGGTCAAATTGCTGCTGACCGCGGCAAGCTGGCCGTCGGCGAGGGATTTCAGCGCCGGCCCCATGGGGATCATGGTGGCCACGAGGCCCAGCATGGGGGTGACGCGGGTGACGATGCGCGGTCCTTCCAGGCGCTTGAACGCCAGCGTTTCCAGCTCCAGCACGCTCAGGCGGCGGTCGGCCTGCCAGGCCGCGACCAGATCGAACCCGGCCTGGTCGCCGCGCCGCCGCTGCTGCGCCTGCCACAGGAAGATGCCCAGGACATAGAAGGCATAGAGGAACAGCGCGATGACCGCCAACAGGACCGGCATCATGAAGAACTGGCTGGCGCCGTAAAGGGCGGTTTCAATGACGCTTTGCAAGGGATTGGCTCCTCAATGGGTGGGGTGGGGG
>JAEZFE010000532.1 GCA_023437865.1 Pseudomonadota bacterium
CGGGCCTCCACGTTCATGTGGATGTCCTCAAGCTCGACGCGGAACGGGAACTGGCCGCTCTCGATCTCTTGCAGAACCTGATCCAGACCCTTAAGGATGGAATCGCCGTCCGCCGGGGTGATGATGCCCTGCTTGACCAGCATGCGGCAATGGGCCTTGCTGCCCCGGATGTCCTGGGCGTACAGACGCTGGTCGAAGTCGATGGAGGCGTTGATCCGCTGCATGATGGCGGCGGGCCCGCCGGCGAAGCGGCCGCCCCACATGGAGGAGGCGGGGCCTTCGGATTCGACTTTGGCCGACGGGGCGTTGGCGGCGGTGCCGGCAGGCTTGGTGTTCTCGCTCATGGATATCCGTGGATCAGAAGAATGGACAAATCGAAGACAAGGATCGCCCTGTTCGGCCTGGTGGTGGCGCTCGCCTTCGCGGGCGGCGCGCTGGTGGCCTGGCTGGGCTCCGATGGGGGCCTAAGCTACACCGAACCGAAGCCTAACCCAAGCGCTGCCGCTGCCGATCTGGCCGCCAAGCCCATGGCCGAGCGCCAGCCAGCCGGCGGCTTCGACTTCGCCGACGCCGGGGGCAAGCCGCTGACCTTCGCGGCGCTGAAGGGGCGGGTGGTCCTGGTCAATCTGTGGGCCACCTGGTGCCAGCCCTGCGTGGCGGAAATGCCGGCGTTGGACGCGCTGCAAGGCAAGCTGGGCGGCGACGGTTTCCAGGTGGTGGCGGTGTCCGTTGACCGGGGCGGTGCCGATCAGGTCAAGCGTTGGTTCGACCGCAACAAGATCGCCAAGCTGGGGATCTATACGGCCAGCGCCGCACAATTCCCCAACGCGCTGCTGCCCACTTCGCTGGTCCTCGACAAGCAAGGCCGGGTGGCGTGGCAGGGCGTCGGCATCCGCGACTGGGAGGGGATGGAGGCCGAGGCGCTGGTGCGGGGATTGATGGCGGAGTGAGGGCGGCTTAAGTCAGGCCCAGATGGATCAGCGGGAACGGCCGGCCGGAATGGTCCAGCGGTGACCGCCCCGTCTCTGTGAAGCCATAGTGCAGGTAAAAGGCATGCGCTGCGCTGTTTTGCTCGTTCACGTCCACGGTGAGTGCGCTATGCAGCCGACGGCCGTGATCGAGAAGCCGCCGGCCCCAGCCCATCCCGTGATGTTCGGGTGCGACAAACAACATCTCGACCTTAGCTCCGCTCAGGCCAAGGAAGCCGACGATGCCCATCTCGGGCGAGACGGCCACGAAGACCTCGACAAGATCCAGATACTGATCGCGCACCAGCGGGCGATAGAATTCGATGTCGGCTTCGGTCAGGAAGTGGTGGGTCGCGCGGACGGCTCGCTCCCAAATGTCGACAACGGCATCGCGGTCAGGAGCGGCAAAAGGCCGGACCGTCAAAACGGAGTGCTCGATGCTCTCAACCGTCCACCCGGACGATGACCTCGACCCGGCTGATGCTGAAGCCAGCCGGCGCTTCCGGGATCTTGGTCAGACCCACCATGTCGGCGGGAATGTCACAGAGCTTGCCGCTCTTCTCGAAGAAGAAGTGGTGATGGTCGCTGGTGTTGGTGTCGAAATACGAACGCCCCGCATCGACCACGATCTCGCGCAGCAGGCCCACATCGGTGAACTGATGCAGGGTGTTGTACACGGTTGCCAGCGACACCCGGATGTTGTTGGACAGCGCCTCGCAATGCAGCTGCTCTGCCGAGATGTGGCGGTCGCAGCCATCGAACAGCAGGCGGGCCAGCGCCAGGCGCTGGCGGGTAGGGCGCAGGCCGGCGGCGCGCAGGCGGTCAAGAGCTTGGCTGTAGGGACGCACGCTAACCATGGTCATGATGTGGGCGGTCCCCATCCAAGAATAAAAGCATCGGGCCGCGACCCTAGCACAATCGGTGTTTGGGAATAAAGAACCGCGCCGCTTCCTCAGGTTGGACGGTGTTCGTGCACGTGAACATGATGCGCGCCATGGCGGCTGAGGATTTCCTCCGCTCGATGCTCGCACTCGCTGTCCCGGCTCACCCGCACCCAGAGAAGAATGCCGCCGTGGTGCAGCTGGTGTTCGAACTCGCGCACCAGTCTTTGGTCGAACAGCTTCCCCAGGCCCATGCCCACCCCGGCGCCAGCGCCGGCGCCCAAGGCGGCGGCGCCGATGGCGATGGCTGCCGCGCCGCCGGTGGCGAAGGTGAGGCCCAAGGCGGTGACCGCGCCGAAATAACCCAGCACCGAAGCCAGCGCGCCGCGGCCTTCCATGCGCGCCTCGGGCTCCACCCAGGAACGGCGGGGCAGTGACGGATCGTCGGCCATGGTGGTGGTGTCGTCGATGCGGTGGCCCAGCTTCTCGCGCACCACCTTTTCAGAGGCGAGCACGGACAGGTCGCCGTGGTCGAAGCCATGAGTAAGCAGGTCCTCGACCGCGTGCTCCATGGACGAGACGTCCGGGAACAACGCCACCACTTCCCGCACGCTCTCGCGTTGGACCGGCGTGTATTCGGGCCGCAATTCGCGTGGCGTTGCGTCGGGCATGGCGGGTCCTCCTCTGAACTCGGAAGACTCGCATATGGGAAAGACGGGGGAGGGCGGGGACGGGGGAATGGCTGGCCAATCCCCCATATCGTTAATCCCCCTGGGCGATGCGCTCGACCAGCTGCTTGACCGTCGGCACGAAGCCGTTGGCGTTCA
>JAEZFE010000555.1 GCA_023437865.1 Pseudomonadota bacterium
CTTCTATCCCCGCTTCGGCCCCACCTGCGAATGGGACGTGGCCGCCGGCCACGCCGTCCTGGCCGCCGCCGGTGGCGAGGTAGTGGGCTGGGATGGCGCCCCCATGGCGTACGGCAAGCCAAAGTTCCTCAACGGTGATTTCCTCGCGCAAGCACGCCGCAAATAAACGTGACCGAGGCATGAAGAGTGCTCGCAGTGCAGGGCTGTTGATCGCCCATTTACAATGACCGAAAACGGGGTTCACAGCCCCATGGTAGGACCGAACCCAACAACATAGGCCCGACCATGACCCACCTGCACCGCGGCAAACCTTCCGCCTTTCTGCGCCCGAACGGCGACGACCGCCGCCGCTTCAACCGCTTTGATCAGATTGGCGTGGTGGTCCGCATCGGCGACAAGTTGGTCAAGGTGCAGGACCTTTCGGTCGGCGGCGTACAGATCGAGCGCATCGAGATTGCCAAAGGCAGCACCGTTGCACTGACGATGCTGCCCAGCCATGCCGGGCGGGTGGACCTTAATCGCTCGCAACCCGCACGGGGCGAGGTGGTCGGTCACGAGGGCGGCTACACTCACATCCGTTTCACCAGCGTTTCGTACACCCTGGCGAAATTCATCATTCAGCACCTGGCCCAACGCAGCGGGGTGGAACCCTATATTTTCCGGTGACGCGCCGGGGCTTGGACCTTCGTGCGGTCATGCACTATGTTTCCCCCCATGACCACCGCGCTCATTCATGCCCGTATCGAGACCGCCGCTCCCGCCGCCATCGCCGAGGGAGGCGCCATGCTCCGCGACGGCAGGCTGGTGGCATTCCCGACAGAGACCGTCTACGGCCTGGGGGCCGACGCCACCAACGACCGTGCCGTCGCCGCCATTTTCGAGGCCAAGGGCCGACCCAGCTTCAATCCGCTGATCGTTCATGTTGCCGAGCCCGCGGACGCCGAAGCGCTGGTACGGGTGGACGAGCGCGCCCGCACGGTGATGGACCGGTTCTGGCCGGGCCCCCTGACCTTGGTGCTGCCTCGTCGTGCGAACTCGCCGGTGTCGTTGCTGGCGTCCGCTGGCCTCGACACCATCGCCGTGCGCATGCCCGATCATCCGGTCGCCCGCGCTGTGATCCAGGCCGCTGGACGCCCCATCGCCGCCCCCAGTGCCAACCGCTCGGGCGCGGTCAGCCCCACCCTGGCCGAGCATGTGACCGAATCGCTGGGCGCCCGCGTTGGCCTGATCCTTGACGGCGGGCCGTGCCGGGTCGGGGTCGAATCCACCGTGCTCGATCTGTCGGGCGAGCGCCCCGCTTTGCTGCGTCCCGGCGGCGTGCCGGTCGAGGCGCTGGAAGCCGCGCTGGGCTGCACGCTGGTGCGTCCCACCGATGCGCCAGACGCGCCCAAGAGCCCCGGCATGCTGGAAAGCCATTATGCACCGGGCTTGTCGGTCCGCCTGAACGCCACCGAAGCCCGCCCGGGAGAGGCCCTGCTGGCCATCGGCGCGGCGGCGGGCACCCTCAACCAGTCGCCCAGCGGTGACCGGGACGAGGCGGCGGCGAACCTGTTTGCCATGCTGCGGGCACTCGACCGCCCGGACTTCACCGGCATCGCCATCATGCCCATCCCCGAGCACGGCCTCGGGCTCGCCATCAACGACCGTCTGCGCCGCGCCGCCGCCCCGAGGCCCGCATGATCGACTTCGCCACCATCGTCGGACCCACCCACGTGCTCACCGGCGCCGACATGGCGCCTTACCTCGTTGAGGAGCGCGGACTCTATCAGGGCTCGGCGCTGGCGGTCGTGCGCCCCGGCTCCACCGAGGAGGTGGCGGCCTTGGTGCGCGCTTGCGCCGACGAGGGGATCGCGGTGGTGCCGCAGGGCGGCAACACCGGCCTGTGCGGCGGCGCGGTGCCTTCCGGCCGCGCGGTGGTGGTGTCCACCGAGCGGCTGACCCGCATCCGCGCCATCGATCCGGTCAACTTCACCATGACCGTCGAGGCCGGCTGCGTGCTCGCCACGCTGCAGGCCGCCGCCGAGGCTGAGAACTGCCTGTTCCCGCTGTCGCTGGGGGCCGAGGGCTCGTGCCGCATCGGCGGCAATGTCTCGACCAATGCCGGCGGCGTCAACGTGCTGCGTTACGGCAACACCCGCGAGCTGGTGCTGGGGCTGGAGGTGGTGCTGGCCGACGGCCGCATCTGGAACGGCTTGCGGTCCTTGCGCAAGGACAACACCGGCTACGACCTGAAGGATCTGTTCATTGGCGCCGAGGGCACTTTGGGCATCGTCACCGCGTGCGTGCTGAAGCTGTTCCCCCGCCCGCGCGAGGCAGAGACCGCCTTCATCGCCCTGCCCGCCCCCGATGCCGCCATCCGCCTGCTGGCCGCCGCCCGTACCGCTTCGGGCGACGCAGTCACTGCTTGCGAGCTGATCCCGCGCATCGGACTTGAGCTGTGTCTCAAGCACGTGGACGGCGCCCGCGATCCCTTCACGGCACCGCATCCGTGGTATCTGCTGCTGGAATTGTCGTCGTCGCGCCCCGGCGGTTTGCGCGACTCGCTGGAGGCGGTGCTGGCCGAGGCACTGGACAGCGGCCTGGCGCTGGACGCCGTGCTGGCCGAATCGGGCGAGCAGCGCAAGAGCTTCTGGCGCATCCGCGAAGGCATTCCCGAGGCCCAGAAGCGCGAAGGCGGCTCCATCAAGCACGACGTGGCGGTCGCCACCTCCCGCGTGCCCGAGATGCTGGCCCGCTGCACCCAAGCCGTCGAAGCCGCGCTGCCGGGAGTGCGTGTGGTCGCCTTTGGCCATATCGGCGATGGCAACATCCACTACAACCTGACGCAGCCGCCCTCCTCGGACAAAACCGGAGCGGACAAACAGGCGTTCCTGGCCGAGTGGGAACGCATGAACAAGCTGGTGCACGACATCGTTTCCGACATGGGAGGCAGCGTCTCGGCCGAGCACGGCATCGGCGTCCTCAAGATCCATGAGATGGCCCGCTACAAGTCGGACGTGGAGCTGGACCTGATGC
>JAEZFE010000556.1 GCA_023437865.1 Pseudomonadota bacterium
TGGGCTCGGTTATGTGTATAAGAGACTGGTGGAGGGTGCTGCCGACTACAGCATCATCCACGACAAGTCGGGCAAGGCCCCGGCCAAGATGGACAAGCACTGAGCAGCACTGTCGCAAGCGAACGGCCCGGCCCCCCCGCCGGGCCGTTTTGCTATTTAAGGCCGGCGATTTCGTCGGCGCCCAGTTTCCGCCACTGCCCCTCGGGCAGGTCGCAGAGATCCAGCGGGCCAATCCCAGCGCGGTGCAGGGCCTCGACATGATTGCCGGTGGCCGCGAACATGCGCTTGACCTGATGGTAGCGGCCTTCATGGATGGTCAGACGCGCGCGGGTCGGCTCCAGCACCTCCAGTTCGGCGGGAGCCAACGGCGTGGTTTCCGAGCGCAGGACCAGGGTGCCGCTGGCGAACAGCTCGGTTTCATCACCCTTGAGCGGGCGGGCGAGCGTGACTTCATAGGTCTTGGGCACGTGGCTCTTGGGTGAGGTGATGCGGTGCAGCAGCGGCCCGTCATCGGTCAGCAGCAGCAGCCCGGTAGTATCACGGTCGAGCCGGCCCACCGGTGCCAGCACCGGATTGCGGCGCATGAAGCGCGGCGGCAACAATTCGTAGACGATGCGGCCCGGATCGGCCTTGGAGCAGGTGTAGCCCGCCGGCTTGTTGAGCATGACCACCAGCCCGGCAGGCGGATCCAGCGGCGCGCCGTCGAACCGCACGTCGGCATGCGTCACCTTGGCATCCTCTCCCAGTTCCATGCCGGCGGCATCGGTGACGCGTCCGGCGCGCAGCAGGGCGCGCACCTCCTTCTGGCTGCCATAGCCGAGATTGGCGAGCAGGCGGACCAGCCTCATGGCGCTCACCGGTCGTGGCGGTTGGAGGAGAGGTAGACCTTGTAGCCCTCGGCCTCATGCAGCAGGGTCACGTCGCGGAACCGCTTGCGCAGCTCGGCCTCGTAGGGCAGGTGGCGGTTGGCCACCAGCAGGAACTTGCCGCGCCGGCGGATGATCTTCCAGGCGGCGGCGATGAACGCCTGACCGATGCCGGGATCGGCCTTCATGCCCTCGTGGAACGGCGGGTTGCTGACCACCCAGTCATAGGGCTCGACCGCCGGCATGCCGGCGGCCACGTCGTGCCAATGGAAGGCGGTCCGCTCAGTAGTGCCCAGGTTGGTGCGCGCGTCTTCCAGCGCCAGGGCTTCGGACTCGTACAGGTCCACCAGGGTGACCGCCGGGTTCTCCAGCAGCTTCGAGCCCAGATAGCCCCAGCCGGCGCCGAGATCGGCCACGCGCCCAGCCAACGTGTCGGGGAAGCACCCGGCAAGGACGCGCGAGCCGGGATCCACGTGATCGGGGCTGAAGCAGCCGGCGCGTGCGACCAGCGGCGTGCCCTCCACCACCTTGGGCGCGGCGGCCCCTTGCCATTCGGCGAAGGCCGGGGGCGCGTCGCCCCTGCGCGTCAGCCAGAATACGCGGGCTTGGTGCTTGCTGAGCTTGCCGTCGAGCGCCACCACCTTCTCGACCTCGCGCTCGAAGCTGGCGGCGCCCAAGGCGTTGGCGCCGCAGCACACCAGCAGGCCACCCTCCTCCAGCAGCGACCAGGCGCGGGCGAAATTGGCGCGGTTCTCGGCCTTGTGCTTGGTCATCAGCACGAAGCCGGCGGGAAAGGTGCCCTCCAGCCGCGCCACGGCGGCAAAGCCGGCGCGGACCAGCGAGTCGAAGGCCGGCTTGAAGCTCTGCTCGGCCACCAGCAGCGGGCGCCATTCGGGCTCCCAGGTCTCGGCTTCGGCACGCATGACGAAGGCGCGGGAGGGATGGGGCAGCAGGCCCCGGTCGAAGGGCAGCACAAGGGCTCGGATCATGTCATTCAGCATGGCTGATCCTCTAGCATGCGGGTTGCCCCCGCGTCGAGGTTGGGTCAAAGTCGCCCGCATCATGTCCCGTCACGACACCCTCGATCAGGAAGACAAGGCCCGCGTGCTGCGTGCGCTGTCCTTCCACATTCACCGCAAGCGCCAGCCCGACGAAGTGCTGAACGAAATCCTGGACCAGGAATCCAAGGGTGGCCGCCGCCGCGCCTTCCGCCCCGCCGCCGATGCCCTGGCCGAAAACGGCTTCCTGGACGCAGTCAAGGTGCTGGGTCTGGTGGGCGACGAAGCCGCCCTGGTGTTGGAGGTCGTCATCGGCACCAACGACCACCGCCTGCTATCCACCGCGCTGGGCAAGCTGGCGGATCACTGGGAGGCCTAGATGAAACGCTAGGGCTGCATTGGGACTGGATCGACCTGGGTGCGCGCACTATCACCCTGCCCAGCAAGTCGACCAAGTCCAAGGCCGGCCAGGTGGTCTTCATCAATGACGGCCTAGCCACCGCGCTGGGCGCCGCGCCGCGCGTTTGTGACACCGTCATCCCATACACACACGCCCGCAAACCCGAAAAGCTCGCTGAGCGCCCGCCCAAACCGATCAAATCGTTGAAGCGCGCCTGGCAGACAGCCCAGAAGGCCGCCGGCATCACCAAGCCCTACCGCTTCCACGATCTGCGGGCGACGTTCTGCACAGCCGTGCTGGCAGCCAACAACAACCCCATGGCCCTGAAGAGCGCTGCCCGCCATGCCTCGCTGAACACGACCATGCGGTATGCGAAGCTGGCCGACGATTCGGTGCGTCAGGCGTTCAACGCAACGGCCGGTTTGTTAAAGTCACAAACAGAAGTCACAAACGCAGGCAGGAAGGCGCCCCGACGCAAGCCCAAAGCTGGCGCGAAAAGTAGCGGAAATGCTGGTGTTTGAGAGTGGCGTCCCGGAAGGGATTCGAACCCCTGACCTACGGTTTAGGAAACCGTTGCTCTATCCTGCTGAGCTACCGGGACG
>JAEZFE010000558.1 GCA_023437865.1 Pseudomonadota bacterium
CTGGAGGACAACGCGCCGGGGCTGAGGGTTCGGGTGATGTTTTAAGCTCACGCCTCGGGCAGGCCAGTCCTGTCCTCCCGGCCGCCACGCTTGCCCTTGGCAGCGGCACGGCGCTTCGGGTATTGGCGTTCTTCATCCTGGTCGGCCAACCCCGGCACCGAGCCTTGGTTCTCCACTGCCTCCAGCGGTTCCACCGGCTCGGGGTGGTCGACCTCCTCGCGGTCAGCGGCAGGATTTGGCTCGGTGGCCATGCCGGGATCCATTTCGATGGCGAGTTCGCTGCGCGCCATCTGCCAATGGTCCTCGGACCGGCCTTCGGGCTTACCCTCGCGCTCCCAGATGTGATGCGCGCGAGACCGGATCATGTCGTCGGTAATCTCAGGAAGCGGTCCGTGCCCATGCGCCATGGCTTCTCCCAGGAAGTGGGCCGCCGGCTCCATTGTCACGCGTGGTCAATGAAGTCGGCGGCATGATGTTCGGAAATCCCGGTCAGTGCCAGCACGTTGGCCAGCACCTGCCGCCGCGCCTCTGGCGGTAGTCGCCGAGGCTCGTGAGCCTGAGGATCAAAGAACAAAGGCTCGCCCGGACGCGGTGGTCGACCGAATTTCCTCTCGAACAAACCCCGCCGGTGTTCGAGAACGCCGATCAACTCCAGCGTCATTGGCAGGGCTTTGCGCCGCTTGCCGCCGATCTTGGATTGCATTTTGTGTTTCCTCCCGTTTCAGGAACCTTAGCCGAAGCTGGCGCCCTTCGACCAGTTGGCCCCATGGGGGAGGCACCCTCGTCCCAAGGTGAGGGGGGCATCCCCCAGACCCTGCCGGAAGGCATAGACGGTTCCCAACGGCGAGGACGAGACCCACCATTCTTTGGTAGGGAGTTTGTGTGCTATAGCTGACCGGGCCGGCGCGGGGGAAAGCGAGCCGGCCAGCAAAGGGCGGCCACATGGCTGGTTGGGATTTGTTCAAGCGTATCAGGGCCGCCGCCGCGGCCTTCCGTCATCCCTCTGGGCGTGGGTGCGCGCCTTCTGCATGCGCGGGCGAGCAGCGCCTGTCCGCCTTGCTGGCGGCGGCGCCGGCGGTGGTGTTTGTCGCCCGCTGGGACGAGTTCATGAGCGCCAGTTTCGTCAGCGCGAACGTGCTCGAGCTGTTCGGCCACTCGTCCGAGGACTTCCTCAGCGATCCGGGCTTTTGGCTGTCGCACGTCCATCCCGATGATTACGCCGGAATTCATTCGGCTCTGGACACCTTGCTGGAACGCGGCTCCGGCTCCATGGAGTACCGTTTCCGCCACAAGGACGGCCGCTGGCTGTGGACCCGCGAGGAGACCCGCCTGGTGCGTGACGCCGCCGGCCAGCCGCTGGAAGTGGTGGGGTCGTGGATCGACACCACCGAGGCCCGCGCTGCGCAACAGGCGCTGGCCGCCAGCGATGCCCAGCTGCGGGCAACCCAGCGCCTGCTGGCCGACGCGCTGGAAAGCAGCGACGATGCCTTCACGCTGTTCGACGCCGATGACCGGCTGGTGCTGTTCAACAATCGCTACCGCGAAATGTACCCCACCATCGCCGACATCATCGCGCCCGGAGTGACCCTCGAGGCCCTGCTGCTGACCAGCGCCGTACGCGGCCAGTATCGCGGCGTGCATCCCGAACATGCCGAGGAATGGGTGCGCGAGCGCCTGGTCCGCCACGAATCCTCCAACGGCGTGTTCGAGCAGCGGCTGTCGGACGGTCGCGTGCTGGAGATCGTCGAGCGCCGCACCAGCGAGGGCGGGCGCGTCGCCATCCGCCGTGACGTCACCAAGCGCAAACACATGGAAGAGGCGCTGCGGCGCGAGCTTACTTTCCAGCAGACGCTGATCGACGCCCTGCCCTTTCCCATCTTCTTCAAAGGCAGCGACGGTCGCTACCTGGGATGCAACACCAGATTCGCCGAAGTCCTCGGCCTGCCCATGGAGCGCATTGTCGGGCACACGCTGTTCGACATCATGCCCGCTGAAAAGGCCGAGGAATATCACCGCGCCGACCTTGACATCCTTACCAATCCGGCGCCGGTGCAGGTTTACGAAACCACCATGACCTGGGCGGATGGCTCCATCCGCCGCCTCCAGGTGGTCAAAGGCAAATTCAACGACGCGGGGGGCAAGCCCGCAGGGTTCATCGGCTCGCTGATCGACCTGACCGGCCAGAAGCGGGCCGAGGAACAATTGGTCCAGGCCGCCAAGCTGGCCACGTTGGGCCAGATCGCCTCGGAAGTGGCGCACGAACTCAACCAGCCTTTGTCCATCATCCGCATGAAGGCCGAGATGGTGCTGCAGGCCCAGGCCGACGGCAGCCTGCCGGCGACCGAATTGCACCGGAAGCTGTCGGCCATTTTCGGCCAGGTTTCCCGTATGGCCGAGATCGTGGATCATCTGCGCGCGTTCAGCCGGCTGGAGGACGGCGCCAAACGGCCCTTTGCCCTGGCGCCGGTGATCACCGCGGCAGCAAAATTGCTCAGCCCCCAGTACCAGCTTGACGGCATCAATCTGGCGATTGAGATCGGCGCCCCCCTGGCCGAAGTGGAAGGAAGCCCCAACCAGCTCGAGCAGGTCGTGCTGAACCTGCTCGCCAACGCCCGCGACGCCGTGCGCCAGAACAGGCCCGCCGGCCAGGGCAAGGTGGAGTTGCGCCTGACCGAGGAGGATGGCTGGGTGCGTCTGGTCGTGCATGACAATGGCGGCGGCGTCCCCGAGCCGCTGTGGCCCACCGTCTTCGAACCCTTCTTCACCACCAAGGATGTGGGCAAGGGGACCGGCCTTGGCCTGTCCATCAGCGCCAATATCCTGCTGGGCATGGGGGGAACCATCGAGGGCCGCAACCTGGACGAAGGTGCCTGCTTCACCGTCAGCCTGCCACTGTTCAGCCCCGCCGAGACAATCGCCGAAGCGCTCCCCCCCAGCATCCCCCCTTTCCCTTATTGCGCCCCAGCCCCGTTTCCGAACAGCCCGCGCGGCCGCGTTCTGGTGGTGGATGACGAGGCACTGGCGGTCGAGTGCATCGCCGAATTCCTGGCGCACCGCGGCTTTCAGGTCTTCTCCGCCACGGCACCCGGACCGGCGCTGGATCTGGCACACAAGCACCGGATCGACGTGCTGGTCAGTGACCTCCGCATGCCCGGCATGGAAGGAAGCGTATTGCTGGAACGCCTGCGCGGGCGCTATCCCGACCTGCCGGCCGTGCTGATGACGGGCGGTCCCATACCCACGCCGGTGGCAGCGGGCGTCCATATACTCCGCAAGCCGCTGGCCCTCAACGAGCTTGCCGAGCAACTCGAAGCCTTGCTGGCGGAAAAGTCATGCGTACCCTGAGCCGCAGCCCCCGCCGGTCCGTCGCCGTGATCTTGGGCATCCTGGCCCTGGCGTCGGCCGCCGTCCTGTCGGTGCGGCACTACAAGGAACATATGGCCGAATGGGAGGGCGACCGTGCGCTGATGGCCCGCGAGGTGCAGGAGAGCTTGTCCAGCCTGCATCGCGACCTTGAAATGGTGAATGCGCTGATTGCCTCGTCCGGGCGTCCGAATACGAAACCGGTCAGCGACTACCTGACGGCGCGGCGGAATGAACTCGGGGCGGTACGCTGGCTTGGCTATATGGCCCAGCCCGGCGGCCATCCGCATGTTCTACTAGGCTCGGCATCATTGGGCGGCTTCGACCCGCGCCGCGACCCGGCGCTGGCCGATCTGGTATCCCACGAATCCACTAGTTCTCCGCTGGCGGCGGCGCCGGACACGTTCCGCAACGAGGCGTCGCTGGCGCTGATCCTGAGCGGTGCCGGCCCCGATGGCGTTTTGGTGGCGCTGGTGGATGTGGAGGACGTGCTACGGGACTCGCTGCGGCAGTTGCCCCGGCAGGCGTTGCACTTCGAGCTTGAACTGAACGGCGCGCCGTTGGCGCAATGGCCCACCGCCTTGTCTGACGACGAGCCCAAGCTGAGCATGCCTATTGCCATGGGCCAGGTGACGTTCACGCTTGACTTCAACGAGCCCGCCTGGACCGTCCTGGCGCAGGAAACCTGGCATGTTCCGCAGATCACCCTGCTGGTTTCCGTGGCTGCATTGGCGGCCTGGCTGGCCCGCCGGCCTGCGGCAAGGCAACCGGCCCCGCCCCGCCCCCGCGCGCCACAGCCAGCAGACCAGCGCGCTGTGCGGGTAGGCCGACTGTGGCAGTTGGGAGAGACGGTGGCCACCCTCGGCCATGATATGGGCCAACCGCTCAACATTATCCGCCTGACCGCCGAATCGGCGCTTGATGCGCTGGAGAATGGCCGCGCCGACCCCGAACGCATCCGCCGCAGCCTCAGGGCAGGCATTGACCAGGCGCAGCGCCTGCAAGGCATGATCGACAAGCTGCTGGCCGCCACCCGCCGCCCCATGGCCCCCCCTGGACCGGTGCCCCCGGCCAAGGCCCTGGGCCGCGCTCTGGACAACGTGGCCCCGCGTGTGGCGGAAGGCAATATTCGGCTGCAGACCAGCATCGACGATGGCTTGCCCCCCCTACACGGCCATGCCGCCCGGCTGGAAATGGCACTGACCCAAGTGCTGCTGAACGCTTGCGAGGCGCTCAGCGCCGCCGCGCTATCCCCCAACGCGGTGCCCGGAAGACTGCGCGTCGCCTGCCATGGCCTGAGCGGCGAGGTCGTGATCTCGGTCGAGGACGATGGTCCGGGCTTCCCCCCGGCTCTGCTTGAGACCCTGGACGACCCTCTGCCCGAGACCGGCGGGAAACGCATGGGGATCGGGCTCGCCATAACCCTGGGCATCGTGGCCGAGATGGGCGGTCAGGTGGAGGTGTCGGGCACCCATCCTGGCACACGGGTGAGCATACGCCTGCCGGTGGCCAAGCCTGGGCGCGCCGTGCTGGTGGTCGACGATGAGGTGGAGGCGGCGCGCGAGATAGCCGATTACCTGACTGCGCGCGGCTGGCAGGCTCAAGTGTCTGAAGGCGGCCACGCCGCTCTCAAGCTGTTCGGCACATCCCGGTTCGACGTGGTGGTTACTGACCTGCACATGCCCCGTGGCGACGGCTGGAGCCTCATCGCCGCCCTGCGCGAACGCGCGCCCGACCTGCCGATCATTGCCGTGACCACCGGCAAGGGTGAGGAGGCGCACCGCGCGGTGAATGCCGGCGCGGTGCTGGTCCTCAACAAGCCGGTTGGGCTTGGGGACCTCGCCCGTGAGTTGGACGAACTTGTGAACGATTTATAAACAATAACAATGCGGTACACCTAATTTGTGGATGGATATGTGACATCCCTGTTTCACTCTTGAACTCCCGCCCGCTCAGACGCTAGGAACAGGGTGAGATAGGAGAGCCGGCGTATGCGTATTATTCTTGCTGATGACCACGTGATGATCCGCGAGGGGTTGCGACCCTTCGTCGAGCGCATCGCCCCGGATACGGTCGTCCAGGAAGCGGGCGGCCTTCCCGACGTTCTCAACCTGCTCAAGGACGGGCCGGCCGATCTGGTCATCCTCGACCTCAAGATGCCCGGCATGAATGGCTTTCAGGGCCTGGTCACCCTGCGCCAGATGTTCCCCGCCATGCGCTGCGTCATGCTGTCGGCGACCGCCGACCGCGATCACGTGCTGGAGGCAATTCGGCTGGGCGCCGACGGCTTCATTCCAAAGCAGTTGTCGGGCGCGGCCATGGTATCGGCACTGCAACTGGTGCTGTCAGGCGAACGCTTTATCCCGGCCATGCTGGTCGAAAACACCAAGGAGCCGTCCCGGCGCGGCGGCGGCGGCGAGCTGATCGGCCGGCTCACCCCGCGTGAGCGCGACATCTTGCGCCTTCTACGCGAGGGCCTGCCCAACAAGGTGATCGCCAACCGGCTCGACGTAAGCGAAGTGACGGTGAAGTCGCACCTGGGCAATGTGTTCAAGAAGTTGGGTGTGCAGAACCGCCTGCAGGCCATGCGCCTGCTGATTGACAGTGAACCGTTCTAAAATCATCGGTCATACCTTCGGCCCGCTTTAACCCTCCCCCCAACTGATGCCATAATACGCCCATCGGGGTTGGGGGGATTATTGCGCAATGAATGGAGCAGGCGACCGTGACCTGAGCGGTACGCTTGCCGGTCGCGTGACCAAGGCAAGCCGGTGCGC
>JAEZFE010000017.1 GCA_023437865.1 Pseudomonadota bacterium
AGATGTTTATAAGAGACAGCCCGCAGCAGGTTGGTGACCTTGCCCGGCGCATAGCGTTCGGCAATGGAATTGGCGCGGTGAAGCTGTTCGGGGGTGCTCAGCGTACCGCCGATCACCACCGCGTCACCCGCCGACCGGACCTCGACGCGCTCGGTGGGAAACAGCTCGAACAGCTTGCCCTTCAGGCCTTCAACGTCATGCGACACCACCACGTCGACAACGGCGAGGATCTGCTTGCCTGGGCCATAGACCGTCAGGTTGGTCGAGCCCAGCGCCTTGCCCAGCACATAGACCGACCGGTTGGATAGCGCCATTACGTCGGCGACTGCCGGATTGCCCACCGACAAATCGGTGAAGGACTGGTCGAGCCGAAGCACCTGCGATTTGTTGAGCGGCACCACCATCTCGCCCGCGCGCGGGTCTGCCTGACCGCCAAGGGCCGTCAGGCGGGTCGGACCCTGCGCCAGGGCGCCGGCGGGCAAGAGCGTGAGGGTCGCGGCGGCGGCCAGGGCGACAAGGCCGGCACGCAGCCCCCGTCCTAACCGCGCCAAGGGGGAGAGATCGGTCATGCTCATCTCCTTGATGCGGAACGGGCCTATTCAGGCCGAACCGCGTAGGTGGCCGTCGAAGTGCCACGGATGATGCTGACGCGGAGGCCATCGCCGCCGGATCTTGGCGCGGGCGCCGCCTGGGGACGGGGCTTGGCCGGGGCATGGGGGCGCAAGTCGCCCACATTCACCGTATGGACAGCTTCCAAGTCGTCGTCGGACTGATTGCGCAGGGCGAGGCTCAGCACGCCGACCTGGGTGCCGAGCGTCAGCTTCTGCGCCTGGTCGGGCGCCACCTCCAGGGTCACCGCCCGGGCGACCATGGGCTTATCCTTCCTGTCGCTGGCATCCTGGTCGATGCCGAGCACACGGATGTTCTGCAGCAGCACGTCCGTGGCGGCATCACCCTGTTGCTGTTCCTTGCGAGTCAGCAGCACGTCGACACGATCGCCCGGCAACACGAAGCCGGCGACGCCCAACACGTCGTTGACGCGGATGGTCACCGCGCGCTGATCCTTGCTGACCATGGTGGACAGGGTGGCGCGGCCACCCAGGCCGGATACCTTGCTGGCCAACACAGGCTCGGCCGGATCCATGGAGCGCAGGACAACCCGGTCTTCGTTCTTGCCCAGCAGATCCTCGACCTTGCTGAACGCGCCCGGCGGCACGGAATCCGCCGGCCATGCCGCCACCGACAGGTTCTCGCTATGGATGCGGCTGCCGAACGGCAACGGCGTCCGCGCCACCACCACCGGCACGGTCACCGACGCCGCCTGCGCCGGCCGGATCGCCAACTGGCTGTTCATCCAGCCCTTCAGCATCACAATCGACAGACCGCCGAGACCGAATGCCGCGGCGAGGATGACGAGAGGTCTCGCACGCATGCGGAAGCTCCTGGGGTAAGACCCCGGCGCGCAGCCGCGCCGGGGTCGATTGGCTGGTACCGTTAGTTCGTGGTCCCGCCCGTCCCGCCAGTGCCACCGGTGCCGCCGGTGCCGCCGGTGCCGCCGGTGCCGCCGCCGGCGTTGACATTCTTGGCCGCGGTCCCAAGCGCGGTGGCCACACCATTGAACAGGGTGTCCAGCGAGGTGCCGGCGAGCGTGGCGCCGGCAATGACCATCACCGAGATCAGGCCGGCCAGCAGGCCGTATTCCAGGGCGGTGGCGCCCTTCTGGTCACGGGAAAGACGGCGAAGCAGCGTGAACTTCATGGCTCACTCCTCATCCAAATAAATTTTTGGGAAATTTGCGCGGGCTCCGATCGGGTGGCGCGCTATCGCCTTTTGCGCTCGGGGCTGCCACTAAAGTGACTCAAATGAACGAGCCTGGCTCGGTTCCAAAAGAGGTGGAGCAAGGCGCAAACGTCAGAGCCGCAGGGGGGCTGTCTTTCGGCCCCAGCTTTTGCTTTTCGGGAGAATGGGGGCATAACCGTAGCGCGATCGGCGCCAACATCTCTCGCCGGAACGGCGGGACTGCCAGGGCGCGACATAGCCGCGTAGGCTGGTTGCAACGCGCACAGCTTCGGACTAGCAAAGCCCGCCTGGATGCTGGCAAGCATGCCGACCGGAGCTGGTTGCTGAACCAGCAGCGCATCATTGGGAGGAACGGCCTGACCGCGATCGGGGGGCAGTCGAGCGCACACCGGTCCGGACCGGTCCATGCGGGAGATGGGGAGAGTTTGCAGTTTCTGGCACGACGGCCAGCCAACCCGTTTGAAGTCCCCAGCGAGGGCTTGCGCGAAAAGAAGAGGCCGGAAACCAAGGTTTCCGGCCCAAGTCAAACAGGGAGGCTTCACGTCTAGGAGACGTAGGATCCCAACAATGGACCCTGGGAAACCTGGGTATCACCCCCAGGAAAACTGAAAGCCTGTGTACGTGAGTGTGTCCGCGCCCACCATGTGAAAAAGCGCGGTCGGGGCATGCGCGAGTCGCATGTCGAGGGAGCTGATCCGGAGCGCGCCAAAGCGGCTACAGGGATTCCTGGATCTTGTGCAGCAGGAAGTCGCGGAAGACCGTGATGCGCTTGGAGTGGCGCAGTTCCTCGGGGTAAACGAAGAACGTATCGAGCTTGGGCCCCGTCAATTCGGGGAGCACGTGCACCAGGTTATCGGCCTCGGTGGTCATGTAATCAGGCAGCGCGGCAATGCCCAGTCCGGACTTCACCGCGCGGTAGATGCCGTAGATGTTATTGACCTCGAGCACCGGCTTGCGGGGGCGAGATGGGGTGGCCCCCGCTTCCAGCAGCCAATTGACGTTGGAAACCGGGGGCGAAACACGGGCGTCGTCGCCGTAGACGACGATGTGGTGGTTGTCCAAATCCTCGGGCGTCTTGGGCATCCCGTACTTCTTCAAGTACTCGGGCGCCGCATAGACGTTGTAGTGCATGGTCAGCAGGTGGCGCTGGATCAGGTCGGGCTGGCGCGGCGGCATCATGCGGATGGCGACGTCGGCCTCGCGCATGGCCAGGTCCAGTTCACCGTCATACAGCACCATGGTGACGGCGATATCGGGATAAAGGTCGAGGAACTCCTTGATCCGCGGCGTCAGCCACAGCGAGCCGAACGCCACCGTCGTGGTGATTTTCAGCGGACCTTGCGGACGCTCGCGACTTTCGGTCAGCAGCGCCTCGGTCATGGCGAGCTTGGAAAAGATCTCGCGCGCGGTCTTGTACAGCAGCTCGCCCTGTTCGGTCAGGATCAGACCGCGGGCATGGCGATGGAACAGCGGGAGGTTCAGGCTCTCCTCAAGGGCGCTGATCTGGCGGCTCACCGCCGACTGGCTCAGGTTGAGCACCTCGCCCGCATGGGTAAAGCTTCCCGCCTCGGCCACGGCGTGAAATACCCTGAGCTTGTCCCAATCCATACCCCGAACGGGCTCCTTCCCCCAGGACACGGCCCCGGCGCCCCCCGGGCGCCGGGGCGGGGTCCGCCGTTCAGTGCCGCCACGTCCTC
>JAEZFE010000047.1 GCA_023437865.1 Pseudomonadota bacterium
GCTGGGCTACGTGCTGGGCGGGTTGCTGCTGCTGCTGGCCATGCAGGGGCAACTGGCCGCCGCCCTGATCCTCCCCGGCTACTATTTGGCCGACGCCACCATCACGCTCGTCCGCCGTGCGCTGAACGGTGAAAAGGTGTGGCAGGCCCACCGCAAGCACTTCTACCAGCGCGCCGTCCAGGGCGGGAAACGTCACGACCAGGTGAGTATCGCCATTCTGGCCGGCAATCTGCTGCTGATGGGTGCCGCCGTGTTGGCCGCATCGGGGCATATGTGGGCGGGTATCGCCACCGGCATTATCGTGGTGGGGGCGCTTCTCACCACTCTCCAGCGCTGGTCCAAGCCATGAAGGTCCTGGTCACCGGCGCCTCCGGTTTCGTCGGTGGCCCCACCTGCCGCCGCCTGCTGACCGCTGGCCACCGGGTGGTGGCGGCAGTCCGGCGCGACGATGCCTTCTTGCCGCTGGACGTGGAGGCCCGCCGGGTCGAGGCGCTGGGCCCCGACACCGATTGGAACGCGGCGCTGAAGGGCTGCGATGCGGTGGTCCATCTGGCGGCGCGCGCCCACGTGATGAAGGACAGAGCGGCCGATCGTCTGGCCCTGTTCCGCCGCATTAACCGCGACGGCACCATCAGGCTGGCCGAGCAGGCGGCGGCGGCAGGCGTGGGCCGCTTCATCTTCGTCAGCACAATCAAGGTCAACGGCGAAGCAACCCCCGCCGACCGGCCGTTCCGCGCCGACAATACGCCCGCACCTTGCGACCCCTACGGCGTCTCCAAGGCCGAGGCCGAGACCGAGCTGGCGGGCTTAGCCACCCGCACCGGCCTATCGCTGGCCATTATCCGCCCGCCCATGGTCCATGGTCCCGCTGCCAAGGGCAATCTGGCTGCACTGATGCGTGTGCTGAGCAAGGGCATCCCGTTGCCGTTGGGCGCCATACGCAACCGCCGCTCGCTGGTGGGTGTGGAGAACCTAGCCGATGCCCTGGCTTTCCTGGCCGCGAGCCCGGCCCAGGGCCGCTTTCTGGTCCGCGACGGCGAGGATATTTCGACGCCGGAACTGATCCGCCGCTTGGCCGAGGGCCTGGGTATGCCCGCCCGCCTGCTCCCGGTGCCGCCTGCCCTGTTGAGAGCGGTCGGTGCCGTGTTGGGCAAGGGCGCGGCGGTGGCCCGACTCACCGGCTCGCTGGTGGTGGACGATTCCCCGCTCAGGGATTTCGGCTGGGTACCGCCGATCAGCCTGGACGAGGGCTTGCGCGCCGTAACCTCGGCCCATGGCGGGCGCTTGACAGGCGCGGCCGCCGGGGCGTAACAGCCCCTATCGCATTGGAGGGTGTGTTCGTGGCGCTTGAGGTCATCCCCGTCATCCTGTCCGGCGGCGCCGGCACCCGCCTGTGGCCGCTGTCGCGCGAGCTGCGCCCCAAGCAGCTCTTGCCGCTGGCCTCGGACGCCACTCTATTGCAGGAGACCGCTGCACGCATCTCCAGGCGCCCCATTGTGGTGTGCAACCAGGAACACCGCTTCATTGTCGCCGAGCAGCTGCGCGAGGTCGGCATCGAGCCGCGCGGCATCATCATCGAACCGGTGGGCCGCAACACCGCCCCGGCCGCCGCCGTGGCCGCCCTGCTGGTGGAAGGCGAGACGGACGCACTGATCCTGGTCATGCCGTCAGATCACCAGATCCGAGACGTTGCCGCCTTTCGCGCCGCCGTGGAGCGCGCGGCCCCGCTGGCCGAGGCCGGCATGTTGGTGACGTTCGGCATCCGGCCCACCGAACCCAATACGGGTTATGGGTATATCAAGGGCGGCCTTCCGCTGGATGGCGGACTGAAAGTGGAGCGTTTCGTCGAAAAGCCCGACCGTGCTACCGCCGAGACCTACCTGGCGTCAGGCGAGTACTTCTGGAACGCTGGCATCTTCCTGTTCTCGGCGCGAGCCTACCTGGAGGAGCTGGCCCAGCGCTTGCCCGCCATGGTTGCGGGCTGCCGCACTGCCCTGACCGAGGGCGCGTCGGACCTATTCTTCTTCCGACTGGCCGATGCGGCCTTCGCCGCCATTGCCGGCGAGAGCATCGATTATGCGGTCATGGAACACACCGGCCGCGCCGCCGTAGTGCCGGTGGACATGGGCTGGTCCGACATCGGCTCGTGGTCGGCGCTGTGGGCTGAAAGCCCGCAGGACGGAGAGGGCAACGTGCTGCTGGGCGACGTGATCGCCACCAACACCCAAAACACCTATATCCGCAGCGAGGGCCGACTGGTCGCCGCTTTGGGCGTCGAGGACATGATCATCGTCGCCACCGACGACGCCGTGCTTGTCGCCGACAAGGCCCACGACCAGGACGTCAAGAAGATCGTCGAGAGCCTGAAAGCCCAGGGCCGCCCCGAGGCCAGCCAGGGCACGCGGGTGTGGCGCCCGTGGGGATGGTATCAGACCATCGACGACGGCACCCGTTACCGGGTCAAGCACATCCAGGTCAATCCGGGGGCCAAACTATCGCTGCAGAAGCACTGGCACCGGTCGGAGCATTGGGTGGTGGTGACCGGCACGGCGCTGGTCACCTGCGGCGACAAGACATTCACCTTGCGCGAGAATGAGTCCACCTTCATTCCGGCCGGGACCGTTCACCGGCTGGAGAACCCGGGCCGGCTGCCACTGCGCATGATCGAGGTGCAGTCGGGCGAGTATGTGGGCGAGGACGATATTGTCCGTATCGAGGACGATTACGGCCGGGGCTGATCGCTCGCTAAAAACGGAAGTAGATGAAGCTCTTCGAGCGGTCGATAAACAACACAGCCAGCAGAAACAGCCCGGCATAGGCCGCGCCACCCAGCACCGGCATCCTGATGGAGCGCGCCCAGCGATCCGTCAGTCGCTCAGGGTTGATTAGGAAACAACATAGGGCCGCCACCAGCAGCATGCCCCATGCATCCGCCTGCGGCCCATCAACCCGACCGTGCGTCGAAGCCAACCCCAGCAGGCTGTGGGCAAAGCGCCAAGCGTCCGTAAAGTCGAAGAGAAATAATATCCAACCCAGCGACACAAGCGCGAACGTAGAGACCTGTTGAAGCAGGCGAGGCATCCGCACCCAGGCGGGTGCCACTGCCTTGTAACCGGCGACGAGCATACCGTGATACGCGCCCCAGACCACAAACTGAAAGGCAGCGCCATGCCAAAGGCCGCAGAGGGTGAAGACAATCAGGATATTCCGCACATAGTTGCGGTTACCGCCCAGCGGAAAATATAAATAATCCCGGATCCACGTGCCCAAGGTCATGTGCCAGCGGCGCCAGAATTCCTTGGGGTTCAGCGATTCGTATGGTCGGTCGAAGTTCTTGGGAAAATCGAAGCCGAACAGAAACGCCAAGCCCATCGCCATCAGCGAATAGCCATAGAAGTCGAAATAGATCTGGAAGCTATAGGCGGCGGTGACGTACAGCGCCGCTACCGGCGCCAGCGCATCCGGCGTACGGCTGAGCGGTTGGACAAACTCCGATAACCCGTCAGCCAGCAGCACCTTGGCACCCAGGCCGAAGCTGAAATAGCCTATCGCCTTTACGTAATCCGCCTCGGCGGGGCGGAAGCGGTCCAGGTTGGCCAGCGAGCCGACCACGTCGTGGTAGCGCAGGATAGGGCCGGCCACCAGATGCGGAAAAAAGGCTATGTAGAGGGCGAAATGCTGAGGCCTCGGCTGTTCGGGAATATCTCCCCGAAATCGGTCCACCGCAAAGGCCACCAGGTGGAAGGTGAAGAACGAGATGCCCGCCGGAAGCAGCTTGTCGGTGACGACCCCCAGCGAGCCAAGCCAAGCCTGAGGCAGGTGGAGGACGTCGCGCACGAAGAACCCGAGATATTTGTAGTAGAACAGCGCGATCAGCGGCCCCGTGATGGCCCCTACCAACATCGGCAGGCTGCCGACAATGCGGTTCGTGCGGGTAAATGCCCACACCCAGGCGACGCAAAACGCCAACACCACCACGTGTTCCATGCCAGACAGCCCGTAGAACACCAGCGAAAACGCCAGCAGCAAAGGCTTGCGGACGGTGCGGGGCGTAACCAGAAAGCCGGCCAGCGTCAGGGGCAGGAACAGGAAGATGAAGGCGAAATCGTTGAAGATCATCGTTTGGCGATCCCGTCTGCGACGAATGCCCTTAGGTAGGGAGCCAGCATGGTGGCGGGCGGATGGCCTTCATCCGGCCAAGGCACTTCGGTCGATCCCACCGCAGGAGCCGTGTGACACTCAAGATTATGGAGAGCGCACAGCCGCACGAGGTGCTCGCGTGTGTCGGCGGCAACTTGGCTGGGCCGGGCAAGGTATTGGCGCACCAGATCGGGATTAAGGAAGCTCTCGAACAGAACCACGCGCGTACCCCGGGCCGACAGGGCAGCCAAGCGTTCAAGGTCGTAACTCAGATAGCCCGGCAGTACGTTGCGGTTGGCCACCGGCAGCGGCCTGGCCACATAGGGGCGGCGTACGGGTGCGGTATCGCGGCTGCCATCCGCATTGTATCCGGCATCGGCGCTGTGTGGCGCATAGGAGCTATCGTCACCGTGGGTGATGCGGCGGAGCACGATACCCACGCCACGCCACACCCGGGTGAAGGTTAGGGCCCGTATGAGCAGGCCGGCCTCGTTGGCGACGTGTCGGCTGACGGTGCGTGCCAACTCGACGCGGCTAATATCGGGCCGCATCACCCCCGCCCGGATGTCCTGCACCGCAGCCCGCCATCGCAGTTTCAACCGTGGCCACGCTGGCTGCGAGTAATACTGCAACTCGGCATTGTCGAAGGTGACAATGGCCAGCTTGGGCGCCCTGTCAGCTTCCGCCAAGCGTTCGAGCATTAGCACCGAGGAGCGCAGGGACTCGCCGGTCAGCGACGCGTTGAAGAAGCGGTCCGCCGACACCCCCATCAGCGACGCCGTTACCGGCAACGGCCGGCTATTACCCAGCAGCAGCACATCCATCGGCCTGCGGGCCAGCAGGTGATGCAGTTTCAGGGCGGCGATCTCCTCGACCGCCAAGGGGTCCAACGCAAGGAACTGGCCTGGGGGTAAGCGCGTGAACGCGTCTTCAATCGGATCTTGGCTCGTCAGCCACAAAAGGGCCAGCAGCCCCATCAGCACAAGGGCGAGGAAAGAGGAGACCTTAGCCACCTTAGCCCCCAGCAGGAGCGAAATACAGCTTTGCCCCGTACAGCTGAGCCGCGCGTTTACCCATGCTCCAACTCACTTGACCAAGGTTTACGACCTGATAAACGGCCATGAGCTCATTTCAGGCGATGCTCGGCGAAAACAAATACTGCCTCACACGGCAATATCGCCGCGGTGCCGCTGCTCCAGGACGTCACACAAGGCATGACCGATCAGAATGTGCATTTCCTGGATGCGGGCGGTCACGGCGGATGGCACCACGATCAGCGGATCCGCTAGCCCCGTCATCTTGCCACCGTCGCGGCCAGACAGGCCGACAGCGGTACCGCCCAGGGCCCGTGCTGCTTCCAGCGCCTTGAGCACGTTGGGGCTGTTGCCGGAGGTGGAGATGCCGATGGCAACGTCCTCTGGCTTCATCAGCGCCTCTACCTGGCGGGCGAAGATGTCGTCATAAGAGAAATCATTCGAACACGCGGTTAGGATCGACGTATCGGTGGTCAGCGCCAGCGCGGCAAGCGCCCGGCCATTGGCGCGGTAGCGCACCACCAACTCCGCCGCCAAGTGCTGGGCGTCGGCGGCAGAGCCGCCATTGCCGAAGAACAGCACCTTGCCGCCCTGATCCAGCGTCCGCGAACAGGCATCAGCCAATCGCCCGAACGGCTCAGACACGGCGGCGAGCGTGGCCGCGATGATCTTTTCGTGTTCGGCGAACTGCTCGGCAAGGAACCGGCGGGCGTCCATAGGGATCTCCAGCATAGGATAATGCTGATGTGGTAGCCTAAGCCATCAGCCAGGGCAACCTTTCCCGCCGGCGCGTTTGGAGACTTGCACGTTCCGGCCGGAATTGTATTCGCTAAGACGGACCCCGCCTTTTCAAAGGCCGTGCTGCTGAACCGCCCTACCATAAAGTTGACAGCGCCTCAGCGCTGTGAGAAACGGGCCGTATCCCAGCAGGAGTATAGATGGTGGAGCGTTCACCTGGGTCGGCTATCGAGCAGATGTCGACGGGTTACGTTCCGTTGCAGTGCTGCCGGTGGTGCTTTTCCATTTCCCACTTTAAGCGGCGGCTATGTTGGGGTGGACGTCTTCTTCGTCATCTCCGGCTACCGGATCACCGGCATCCTACTGTCCGATCTGGCGGCGGGTCGTTTTCACATCGCTCGGTTTTACGAACGGCGCATACGACGGATCTTTCCCGCTCTGGCGGTGGTGGTGTTAACGACGCTGGTCGCCTGTGTCGTGCTGACACCACGCGACCTGGGGCGGTTCGCCTCAGAGGTATGGTGGTCCGGTTTTTTCAAGCAAGGTCTGGTTTTTCCGCACGGACGGTTATTTCGACGGCGCCTCGAACATGCGGCTGCTGTTGCACACTTGATCCCTATCGGTGGAAGAGCAATTTTATGTGATTGTGCCACCGCTGATTTGGGCTGGATTTCGGTGGTTCCGGGCGTACCTGTTGCCGCTGCTGGCCCTGCTGGCGCTCTGTTCATGGGCGTGGTCCATTGACGCGGTTCAGCACCACCTGAGTGCAGCTTACTATCTGTTGCCGTCGCGCGCAGGAGAGTTACGGTGTGGCTCCTTGCTTGCCTTTTCGCGTTCGACAACACGGACTGCGCCGCGCATTGTTGTGGAGGCGGCGGGGGTGTCAGGGGCGGCGTCCCTAGGTGTCGCCATTTTCGCCTTCACTGCCTCGACGCCATTCCCCGGTCTGGCGGCGCTGCTGCCATGCCTCGGCACAGTCGCCCTGTTGTGGGCGGGCGCACAGCAGGGCGGCAGCTTGGTGAACCGGGCACTCGCCCTACCGCCAGCGGTGGCGATTGGGCGCATCTCCTATTCGCTTTACTTATTTCACTGGCCCGTCCTGGCCTTGGCACGCCATTATCTGTGGCGCGAGCCCTCAACTTCCGAGGCTTTGGCGTTGATCGGCGTGACCTTCGCTCTTTCGGCCCTCAGCTATCGGCTGGTGGAGCAACCGTTTCGCAATGGTCGGCTCCTGCCCACACGCGGGGCGGCATTCGCCGCCGGAATCGCCGCCCTGGCGACCATGAACGTATTCGGCGACTTGGGAAAAGAGCGGATTCCCGCAGCGACTTTCATCCGAGGCGCAGACCTTGGCGTCCTATTCTGGTAGCAGGGATCCGCGCGACGATGCGTGCATGCAGCGCACGCCCGTTCAGGTTCGGGCGGGTGAGGTGTGCAGCTACGGGGCACAATCCCAGCAGGATCCGGACTTTGCCGTGTGGGGCGACTCCCATTTCGCCTGCCATGATCGCCGGTCTTGCCAAGGCCGCCGAAGGAACCAACCGCCGGGGTCTACACCTGGGGTTCGCCTCCTGTCCCCCGCTAATCGGGCTTAGGATCCAGCGGACTGATTCATCGGAGATCAAGGAATGCGGCACCTTCAACGAGGCAGCCGCCGAACTGATCGCGGCGAAAGGGATCAAGACCGTCATCTTGGTCGCACGCTGGCCGCTCTACGCTGAGAACTGGAGCCGCGTGGGGGCTGATGCACGAAATAAGCCGCTCCACTTAGCTGACGCCGAGTCCCCCATCCCCAGCGCCACCGTCTTGCATCCGTTGTTTGAGCGCGCGCTACAGCGCACCGTAGCCTACCTCGGGTCGCTGGGGGTACGGGTGTTGATTGTCGAGGCGGTGCCGGAAAACAGCGTGAATGTCCCCAATGCGCTAGCCCTGGGGCAGGTAATCGGCCGAGACATCAGTGCATCGGGACCAGTCCGCGCTGAAGTCAAGGCCCGCCACACATGGGTCATGGCGCAGTTCGACGCGTTGGAGGCCAGCGGTGCGG
>JAEZFE010000093.1 GCA_023437865.1 Pseudomonadota bacterium
GCATGGAGCTGACGATCTGCATGTTGTTCTTTACCCGGTGATGGATTTCGTTGAACAGCGTCACGTTATCATCCAGGGCGCGGCGCAGGCCGGTCGCCAAGGTGCGCTCGCGCTTGAGGCCGCGCCACGTCAGCCACAACGCACCCTGCACCAGCGCCAGCAGCGCCAGCACGATGCCGCCATTGCGCAGCGTGCGTGCCCGCCATTCGGCAATGACCCCGTCGAGGGGCAGGCCGGTGACAATGATCAGCGGCAGGCCGTCCATATGGCGATACGCGAATTGCTTGAGGATTCCGTCGGCGCCGTCGCGGACGAACGTGCCCGTAGGGCCGGTGGCAAGCCGCTCGGTGAACAGCGGCCAGAAGCTGAAATTGCGGTTGAGATACTCGTCGCTGAGCGGATGGCGCAGGACCATCCAGCCATCCTCGTTGAGGATCGAGCAGATGGCGGCGGCGCCCAGATCCAGGTTGCGATAGAATCCGGCGAAAAAGCCCAGGTCCAGCGTCGCGGCGATAATGCCCGCCACCTTGCCGTCGCGGATCAGCGGGCGGCTGATGGTGAAGGCGTGGCGTGGTTCGGGCTCGCGCGTCCGGATCAGCGGGCCCACGACAGTGTCCAGCCGCCCCTCCCGCATGTGGGCTTGGAAATATTGGCGGTCGGCCACGTTGATGGGGGCGAACGTCTTGAACCCGCTGATCATCACCACGTTGCCGTCGGCGTCGGCGACGAAGAATGACCCCACCTGAGGCAGTTCACGGGCAATGTTCTCAGCCGTCTCACGCACTTGATCCGACGTCAGAGCGGCGACATGCAGGCCGGCGAAGCGTTCGTCCAGGCGCCGCAGCGCCTGCTCCGGGGCACGGACATAGCGCTGGGTGTGCTCCTCGACCAGGCGCGCCACCTGCGCGGCAAGCTGCTCCGTTCCTTTGAAGGCATCGGTGTAGTCGCGCCAGGCGCCGAGTGCCAGCGCCCCCAGGGCAATCAGCGTAGCGAGCCCACTCGCCAGCATCAGAGCCGATGTGGCGGGGCCGGCAATGTTTAGCGCGCGCATGGAACCATCCCGAAGGGTGTAACCGATGTACCCCAAAGCGATGGTGTAACAGGTGCGGCTGCCGGCGCCCACCGCCTGGACGTCCTATGACGAAAGTCGTGGAGCGCCTGCGCTCAACTCACTATCGGGGGGCGGCAGGGAGCAATCCTTCGGCAAAGCCACCGTGACAATGGTGCCTTGGCCTTTGGCGCTTTCAACTGTGAGCGTGCCGCCGTGCAACTCCGCCAGGCGGCGGGCCAGCGGCAGGCCCAGACCGGTGCCCTGGTTCTGGCGGGCGACGGCGCTGCTGATCTGGCCAAATGGCTCCAGCGCGATCCTCATCTCCTCGGGGCTCATGCCGACCCCGTTGTCGCTGACCGAGAGGGTGGTCGCGCCGTCCGGCGTTGCGTGCGCGGTCACCGTCACCTGGCCGCCCGCGCTGAACTTGATGGCGTTGGACAGCAGGTTCAGCAGGATCTGGCGCAGCCGGATGCGGTCGGCCTCCAGCGTGAGCTCGGGTGAGATCACGGCCGACAGGGTGACGCGGCATTGGTCTGCGTGACGGCGCACGAAGCCGGCACATTCCTGCACCAGGTCGGCGGCAACGATATGTTCTGGCTCGAGAGTCAAGCGGCCGGCCTCGATCTTGGCCATGTCCAGGATGTCGTTGACCACCGACAGCAGGTGAAGCGCCGACCTGTGGATGTCGGCGATGTATTCGTTGCACTTTGCGGCGCAGCCGCCGAACAGTCCCGTCTGGATGGCTTCGGAAAAGCCGATGATGGCATTCAAGGGGGTGCGCAATTCGTGGCTGACATGGGCCAGGAATTCCGATTTGGCGCGGTCGCGCGCGTCGGCCTGTTCCTTTTCGGATTGCAGTCGGCGCTGCTGCTCGGCCAGCATCAACTCGTGCGCCCGCAGAGCTTCGGCCTCGGCGCGCTGGCGTTTACGGCTCTGCCCGCTCATCAGCAGGGCGAGGCCGGTCGCCGCCGCGCAGGCTGCAAGTCCGCCGCCGATCATCATGGCGCGCGCCGGCAACAGGCGCGCCGCGATCACCGACGTGGGCACGCCCACCGCCACGGCCCAACCGCTTGCGGGCGAGTGCTCATAGACAGTCAGCGTCTCCTGGCCTTCCTTGTTGCGGACCAGAAAGAAGCCCGCATGATCGCCGCGCAGGGCTTCTGCCAGCGAGTCGGTGATGCGCTGGCCCACAAACTTGTCGGGGTCGCGCGAGCGCCCGGCCAGCAACTGGTTGGGATCGATCACCGTGGCCGTCCACTCCACCGGCACCTTGTGGCGCTCGATCAGCGCGGAAAGGAAGCGCGGCGCCACCCCCATGGTCAGCACCGTGTCGACCCGCCCTTCGCGGTGAATTGGGGCGAAGTACAGCAGGGCTGGGCGGCCGACGACGGCGTTGTAGGCGATGCCGCCGATGACCGCGCGGTTCTCGTCGCGCGCCTGCCGGGCGTGGGCCGGCGACCGCGTCATCGGCATCTCCGCCCCGTCGGGCACTGCCGTGTGCCAGAGGAACCGGCCACTCTCCGGGGCGAGCAGCCCGAAGCCCAGCCAGTCGGGCTGGGCCTTCATCAATTCCAGCGAATGCTCGCGGATCTGAGCGTATTGGTCGGTGTCGCCATCGCCGATATGGGTGATCAACAGCAATTGCTGAGCCTGTCCCATCAGCTCGCTGTCGACGGCCACCGCCAGCGAATGCGCCAAAGCCCGCACCTCGCTCTCGATGGCGTCATGCTGCTGCCGGTCGACCATCCAGCCGGTGATCGCTGCGAACAGCAACAGGGGTGCTGCCGCTGCCAGCACGCATTCCCAGGCCGAGAACTGCCGAGCCAAACGCGCCTCCCTCATGCGCCTTTTCGAGCAGCTTAGCTTGGAGAGGTTTCAAATGTCATCTGGGTTGCGGCCGGTTTGTCCGCGGCTTGGGCGCGGAGCGGGCAGCCGTTGCCAAGCCGCAGCGCCAGTTCGTCGCGCAGCGCTGACAGTTCGGCGATGCGCCCGTCAATCGCCGCGATCTTCTCGCGCAGCAGGGCGGCCACCGCCGCGTCCGGTTCCGTGGCGCCCCACAAGGCGGGCAGGTGCTCACCGATCTCGGCCAGGCTGAATCCCAGCCGTTGGGCGGTACGGATATAGGTCACCAGGCCCGCCGTACCCTCGGGATAGTCGCGGTAGCCATTCGCCCCCCGCGCCGAGCGAATGAGGCCCCGCGCCTCATAGAAGCGCAGAGTATCCGTGCTGACGCCAGCGAGCGCCGCAATCTGGCCGATCCGCATTGTCTTCCCTCTTGACCTTGGAGCGTGCTCCAGAGTTTAGCCTGCGCCTCTCATCGCAGCTAGACGTGGGAGAACGAGCGTTGAAGGAAAATGGTTTCAGAAAGATCGTCGCGCTCAGCGCCTGGTACGACCTGATCGTCACTGCACCGCTGGCCACGCCCTGGACGTTGAAGTGGTTTCTCGCGGCTTTTGCTGACCTCCATTCCATGCTGGGCGTGGCGGGCGAGGTTCCAGCCTACGGTATCAGTCTCGGCCTGTTTGCCAACCTCCTCGGTTCTGTGGTGGTGGTGTGGTCGCTGGTCCGTGTTCGTAATCCGCAGCCGTGGCTTGGCCGCTACGATGCCGTGGCGCGGTTTCTATTTTCCGCGTGGATGGCGTATGCGATGGCTCACGGCGCCAGCCTGCTTGTGCTGGCATTCCTCGTTCCGGAAATAACTTGGGGCATCGTCCAGTCGCTGCCGGTGCGGCGGCGGGCGGAACTGGTGGGGCCGGCAGGCGCGTCGCCCCTTTCGGTCAGGCCTTAGCCCCTCTGCCTGGACCGGTCAGGCCATGGCGGAAAGAGCGCGGCTTGCTTGCTATCCTTTAATGGTTAGGGCATTACTTTCGCCACCCGGCGGATAGGCTGCCTCGACGGGCCTGAGTGGAGAACCTGAGTTTGCTCTTGTCCACGGCGATTTACTTGCTGATGGCGGTGCTGGAGCCATGAGGGTCGCGATCGTGGCCGATTGGCTGGCGGTGCTGGGAGGGGCCGAGCGGGTGCTTGGCAGGATGCTGGAGGCCTATCCCCAGGCGGATTTGTTCGCCGTCGTGGATTTCCTAGAGGAACGGGACATCCTGGGGGGGCGTCCGGTCAGAACCAGCTTCATCCAGAACCTTCCCTTCGCCCGCAAGGGCTTCCGCAACTATCTGCCGCTGATGCCGCTCGCCGTCGAGCAATGGGATTTCAGCGGGTACGATCTCGTTCTGTCGTCCAGCCATGCGGTGGCGAAGGGCGTGATCACCGGTCCCGATCAGCTCCATGTCTGTTATGTGCACACTCCCATGCGCTATGCCTGGGATCTGCAGGGGCAGTACCTGGCGGCGCGGGGAGCCAAGGGCTGGCCGGCTCGCTGGATGTTGCACCGCCTGCGCCTGTGGGACCAATTGTCCGCCCAACGGCCCGACGTGCTGGTGGCCAATTCCGCGTTCGTCGCCCGGCGGATCGCCAAATGTTGGGGCAGGACGGCCGAGGTGGTGCACCCGCCGGTCGCCACCGGTACTCTTGCCGTGTCACCACGGTCCGAGGATTTCTACCTCGCGGTAAACCGCTTGGTTTCCTACAAGCGCGTCGATCTGATGCTGGACGCCTTCGCCGCCATGCCGGACCGCCGGCTGGTAATCATCGGCGACGGTCCGGAAATGGGGCGTCTGGCCGGCAAGGCGCCTGCCAATGTCGAGCTGTTGGGCCGCCAATCCGACGCTGTGGTTCAGGACCACCTGGCCCGCTGCCGGGCCTTCATCATGGCGGCCGAGGAGGACTTTGGCATCGCCCCACTGGAGGCACAGGCCTGCGGCAAGCCGGTAATCGCTTTCGCCAAGGGCGGCGCGGTGGAAAGCCTGAACCTGCACGGCGGCAGGCCCACCGCCGTTCCCTTTTATGCCCAGCCGCCAGAGGCGCTGGTGCAGGCTGTCCGGCAATTCGAAGCGGCACCGGCCATCAGGCCCGAGGATTGCCGCGCCAATGCCGAGCGGTTCTCGCCTGCGTCCTTCCGCCGCTCGTTGGAGGCGGTGGTTCAGCACGCACTGGATACCACCCATGCCCGCCACCCTAACTGGCATCACGCAGCGGCGGCGGAATGATTTCTGTTTCATTGGTCGTTGCCACCCACGGGCGTGCCGCGGAAGTGCGGCAAGGGCTTGGCTGCCTTCTGCCCTTCGCCGGCCAGGGTATTCGGGTGATTATCGCCGATCACGGCTATCGCGCCTGTGACAGGGGGCGGCGGTGAAGCAATCCCTTGGCAAGCAGAGCGTGCTGGACCTGGGCGAGGTCTTGAGTGGCGCATTGTCTCCCGCCACCGGCAGCAGGCTGCGTAGCGACGGCGTTTCCCTGGCCGGCATCGCCGCCGCCGCCCTGCGCAATCAGGTGCGTGGTGCGGTCTGGCTGGAATTATGTCGCCACGGCATCTGCATGCCGCTGCCCGAGGTGCTGCGCGCCCGCCTGCCCGAGGGCCATTCCGCCCTGGTGCTGGAGGACGGCTGGCGCCATGAAAGCGAGCGCACGCGCAATCTGACCGGCCAGGCCTCGGACATCATCGCCGCGCTGAACGATGCCGGGATCACCCCGATGCTGTTGAAAGGCATGGCGCTGGTCCTCGGCGGAACCATGCCCGAGCCGGGGCGGCGCTGGATGGTCGACATCGACTTCATGGTGCGCCCCGAAGAGCTCGACATCGCCATGGCGACCCTGGATCGCCTGGGTTACTGCCACAGGGCGGAGCGGGGGGCGCCGCACCATGCCCCATCGGTGACGCGTGCCCCCGGCGAGGCCGAGATCGAGGTCCATTTCGCCATGGTCGTGCCGGCGCTGCAACCTGCCTTGCCCGCCGAGGCGGCATGGGCGGAGGCGCGCCTGCATGACGAAGGCGGCTTGCGCTTCTATTGCCCGTCGCCCGAGGATGCCCTGATGCACGCGGCCCTGCACGGGCAGGAAAGCAAATGCGTGCGGCAACTGGCCCGCATCCCGTTCCGCGCACTGGCCGATTTCGCGGCTTTGCGCGAACGTCACGCCCAGACGGTGGACTGGCCGGCGTTACGGCGGCGGGCGGCGGCGGCGGGGTGCGCCGCCTCCTTTGACACTCATCTGTATCAGGCCTGCCTTCTATTTCGTCAGGATTGGCCGTTGCCCCGACGGGCCAAGCTCGCGGTTCGCCTGCATTGGCGTCTGTGCCTGATCGCCGCGGCTCATCCGCGTAGCGTCGGCCAAGCATTGTTCACTTGGCTGGAAATTCGCCAATTGGCCTCCACCGCCGCCAAGGGGCGTGGTCCGGTGGGCGGTGCGGTGGCCTGCCTCGCCCTGGCCGTGCGCTTGGCCTTTAAATACCGGGGTCGACTGGCCGCCCGGCTCATGGGGAAACGGAAATGACCGCCTTACCGAATGTCCTGATTCTAACCCCGGTCAAGGATGCCGTCCGCTACGCCGACACCTATTTTGAGCTGCTGTCCCGCCTGACCTATCC
>JAEZFE010000127.1 GCA_023437865.1 Pseudomonadota bacterium
CCCATGGTGTGGGTGATGAAGGTATCAAGCTCGAACTCGCCCCGCATGTAGCGCTCCACATAGCCGGGCAGTTCCGAGCGCCCCTTGACCCCGCCGAAGGCCGAGCCGCGCCACACCCGGCCGGTGACCAACTGGAATGGCCGGGTGCGGATTTCCTGGCCGGCGCCGGCCACGCCGATGATGGTCGATTCACCCCAGCCCTTGTGACAGCACACCAGTGCGGCGCGCATGACCTCCACGTTGCCGAAGCACTCGAACGAGTAATCCACCCCGCCATCGGTCAGCTCGACCAGCACCTCCTGGATGGGGCGGTCGAAATCCATGGGATTGACGATGTCGGTGGCGCCCAATTGGCGGGCGATCTCGAACTTGGCCGGGTTGACGTCGATGCCGATGATGCGCTCGGCCTTGGCCATGGTGGCGCCGATGATGGCGGCCAGACCGATGCCGCCCAGGCCGAAGATGGCGACCGAACTGCCGGGCCGCACCTTGGCGGTGTTGAGCACCGCGCCGATGCCGGTGGTCACGCCGCAGCCCAGCAGGCACACCTTGTCCAGCGGCGCCTCCTTGGCGATCTTCGCCAGCGCGATCTCGGGCAGCACGGTATATTCGGAGAAGGTCGAGGTGCCCATGTAGTGCAGCACCGGATTGCCCCTGCAGGTGAAGCGGGTGGTGCCGTCGGGCATCAGGCCCTTGCCTTGCGTGGCGCGGATGGCCTGGCACAGATTGGTGCGGCCCGACAGGCAGAACTTGCAGCGCCCGCATTCCGGCGTGTAGAGCGGAATTACGTGGTCGCCCGGCGCGACCAAGGTGACGCCCGGCCCCACCTCCTCGACCACCGCCCCGCCCTCATGGCCCAGGATGGCGGGGAACAGGCCCTCGGGGTCGGCGCCCGACAGGGTGAAGGCATCGGTATGGCACACACCGGTCGCCACCACGCGGACCAGCACCTCGCCCGCCCTGGGCGGGGCCACCTCGATTTCCTCGATCTCCAGCCTCTGCTTGGCCGCCCAGGCCACTGCCGCGCGTGATCTGACCATCCGCCACCTCCCTTATCGGGGCACAGGTGGGGTTGGCGGATGGACGGTCAATTGTCCGTTCGACTGCGCCATACGCGGGACCGCGGCAAAACTGCAATTGCGAATCACTTGCGAAAAACTATTGCCACACCGATCAAAAGGTCATATCCCTTGACCCATTCACCTGCGAACGACTCGCATTCTCGCACCAGCGTAGAGATTGCCGCTGCCATGACGGCCCGCAAGATTGTCCAGCTGATTTCCCCTGCGTTGCTCAGCGTCTGCCTCGCCGCCCAGGCATCGGCCGCGATCATGATCCCACCGAAAATTCCGGCAGCGCCCCACGCCGTTACCGGCGACCCGGCCCAGCGCAGCAAGGCCAACAGCGGCGTGGCCCGTGCGCAGATCAACAGCAACAACAGCAGCGCCGGCGCGACGCGCGCGGTGAAGCTGGAGCTGACCTCCAATATTTAGAGACCTCCGCCGGCCGGGTCCAACTCGGCCGCGCCCTCCACTTGGGAATTCGCAAATGGAAGTTCTGCACTCCGCCGGTGACCTCTCCCTGCAAGGCCTGTTCATGCGGGCCGATTGGGTGGTCAAGTCCGTGATCCTGATGCTGCTGGCCGGGTCGGTGTGGTCGTGGGCCGTGGTGATCGACAAATCGTGCCGCCTGCGCCGCCTGCACGCCCAGGCCGGCGAGGCGGAAAGCGCGCTGGCCGCCGACCAATCGGTTCGCAACATCGCCGGGCGCGATCACAATGTGGGCGCCATCCTGGCCGCCGGCTGGCGCGAATGGCAGCGCCGCACCTCCTATGAGGTGGCGGAAAGCCATGCCGAGTTCCACGAGCGCATCGAGCGGGCCATGACCACTCAGCTTGCCCGCGAGCTGCACCATCTGGAGGCGCGCCTGCCCTTCCTCGCCACCCTGGGATCGGCGGCGCCGTTCATCGGCCTGTTCGGCACCGTGTGGGGCATCATGAACAGCTTCACCGCCATCGCCCAGCACCAGAATGCCGGCCTGGCCGTCGTCGCCCCCGGCATCGCCGAGGCGCTGATGGCGACCGGCGTCGGCCTGGTGGCGGCCATTCCGGCGGTGGTGGCCTACAACAAGCTCGCCACCGAGATGCGCCGCTTCGCCGCCCGGCTGCGGCTGGTCATCGCCGAAGCCGGCACCCGCATGGCCCATAACCCGCACATGGAGGGCTGATCATGGCCATGGCCCCCATGAACGGCGGCGGCGACGACCTGGTGCCGCTGGCCGACATCAACATCACACCCTTCGTCGACGTGGTCCTGGTGCTGCTGATCGTGTTCATGGTGGCGGCTCCGCTGATGACCTCGTCGGTGCCGGTGGACCTGCCCAAGCTGGCCGCCGCCGCGCCTCAGCCCGAAGACCCGCTGGTGCTGTCCATCGATCAGGCCGGCGACGTGTGGCTGAAGGAAGAGAAGCTGGCGCCCGAGGCCCTGGCCCCCCGCCTTGCCCAATTGCATGCCACCGCGCCCGACCGCGTTGTCTACCTGCGCGGCGACAAAGGCATCATCTACGGCAAGTTGATGGAGGTCATGGAGGTGCTGCAAGGCGCCGGCTTCACCAAGATCTCGCTGGCCACCGAACCTAAGGGCGCATGATGCGCCGGGCTACGGTCATCTCCGTCGGTGCGCATGTGGCGGCGATCGCCATCCTGGTGAGCGCATCGTTGGGTGAAAGCACGCCGCCGCCCAAGCCCGAGCCCATCGCTATCTCGCTGGCGACCCTGCCCGAGCCGCCCAGGCCGGAACCGCCCAAGGC
>JAEZFE010000131.1 GCA_023437865.1 Pseudomonadota bacterium
CGTGGAGCTGGACCTGATGCGCCGCATCAAGCAGGCGCTGGACCCCCAGGGCATCATGAACCCCGGCAAGGTGCTGCCGGCTGATTGACGCCAAACGTGACCCCATGCGCTTCGGCAGCTTGACGGATGCGGGGTGATTCCGTTCCCCTATTGCTCCAACGATAAAGATAAGGAGCGTCCCCATGCCGACCTTCCACGCCCCCCTCCAGGACATGGCGTTCGTCATCGAGCACCTGGCCGGATTGCCGGAGATCACCAAGCTCCCGGGCTTCGAGGAGGCGACCGGGGACTTGGTGACCGCGGTGCTGGAAGAGGCCGGAAAATTCGCCGGCCAGGTGCTGGCGCCGCTGAACCCGGTCGGCGACCGCGAAGGCGTGCACTTGCAGGACGGCAAGGTCAGCACGCCGAAGGGCTTTGCCGAGGCCTATGCCCAATTCGTCGAGGGCGGCTGGAACGCCGTGCCGTTCGAACCCGAATGGGGCGGCCAGGGGTTGCCCCAATTGCTCGCCTCGGCGGTACAGGAGATCTGGCACGCCGCCAACATGAGCTTTGCGCTGACGCCGATGCTGACGCAAGGCGCGGTCGAGGCGTTGTCGGTGCATGGCTCGGACCACCTCAAGCAGACCTACCTGCCCAAGCTGATCGCGGGCGAGTGGACCGGCACCATGAACTTGACCGAGCCGTCGGCCGGTTCGGACGTGGGGGCGCTACGCACCAAGGCGGTGCGCGCGGGCGACGGCACCTACCGCATCACCGGCCAGAAGATCTTCATCACCTCGGGCGAGCATGACCTGTCCGAGAACATCGTCCATTTGGTGCTGGCCCGCCTGCCCGACGCCCCTGCCGGGGTCAAGGGCATCTCACTGTTCGTGGTGCCCAAGTTCCTGGTAAACCCCGATGGCTCGTTGGGCGCCCGCAACGACCTGCAATGCATCAAGCTGGAAGAGAAGCTTGGCATCCACGCCAGCCCGACCTGCGTGATGGCCTTCGGCGAGAAGGACGGCGCCATCGGCTGGCTGGTGGGCGAGGAAAACAAGGGTTTGGCCCTGATGTTCACCATGATGAACAACGCCCGCCTCTCCGTCGGACTGGAAGGCGTGGCCCAGGCCGAGCGCGCCACCCAGAAGGCGGTGGCCTACGCCAAGGAGCGCGTCCAGAGCGGCGGCCCCATCATCATCCACCCGGATGTGCGCCGCATGCTGCTGACCAGCAAGGCGCTGACCGAAGCGGTGCGCGCGCTGGCCTACTACACCGCCGGCCGCATCGACGTCGCCAAGCATCACCCCGACGCGGCGGCCCGCGCCAAGGCTCAGGCCATGGTGGACCTGCTGATCCCGGTGGTGAAGGCGTGGAGCACCGATACCGGCTTTCAGGTGGCCTCCACCGCCATTCAGGTCTTCGGCGGCATGGGCTTCATCGAGGAGACCGGCATCGCCCAGCAGATGCGCGACGCCCGCATCGCCCAGATCTATGAGGGCACCAACGGCATCCAGGCTCTGGATCTGGTCGGTCGCAAGCTGATCCGCGACGGCGGCAAGGCATTCAGCACCCTCATCGCCCAGATCCGCGCCCAGGAGCCGCGCCTGGCCGATGCCGGGGCCGAGTGGCAGGGGCTGAAACGCCAGCTGGCAACGTCGGCCAGTGCCGCCGAGCAGGCCGCTGCCTTCATCCTGAAAAACCACGCCGCCGATTCGGCCTTGCCCGGCTCGGTGGCGGTAGCGTTCCTCGAATTGGTGGGCATCGTCGCCGGCGGCTGGCTGATGGCCGAGGCCGGACTGGCCGCCCGCAGACTGCAGGCCGAGGGCGCCGAGGCCACCGACTTCCTGAACGCCAAGATCATCAGCGCCCGGCATTTCGGCGATTCGCAGCTGACCAAGGCCGGCGGATTGCTGGCCCAGGTCGAGGCCGGGTCGGCCCAAATCATGGCTTTGACGGACGACCAGTTCTAGCCGGGCGGCCTAGGCTTTAGGCAGGCGACGAATCCGGTTGGTGCACCGGCGAACGCCTGTCTATAATCCGCCCGCCATGACGGGGATTACACGTTACGTACTGCGCCAGCTGACGGTGGGGATGATCTTCGTCTCCATCGCGCTGGCGTGCGTCCTGTGGCTGACCCAGTCGCTGCGCTTCGTCGAGATGATCGTCTCCAAGGGCATTTCGGCGGGAACCTTCCTTGCTTTGACGCTCTTGCTGATGCCCACCTTCCTGGTGGTGATCATCCCGATCTCGCTTTTTGCGGTGGTGCTGTTCACCTACAACAAGCTCAATGCCGACCGTGAGCTTGTGGTCCTGCGGGCGGCGGGACTGTCGCATTGGATGCTGGCCAAGCCGGCGCTGATCCTGGGCGCGGCAGCCACGGTGCTGGGCTGGCTGCTGACCGTGTGGATCATCCCCAGCGGCGTGCAGCAATTCCGCGAATTGCAATGGGGCATCCGCAACGACCTGACCAGCGTGCTGCTGCAGGAAGGCGCCTTCAACAAATTTGGTGAGGGGCTGACCATTTACGTCCGCACCCGCACCTCCGAGGGCGAGTTGCTGGGAATTCTGGTTCATGACAAGCGCAATCCGGAAAAGCCGGTCACCCTGATGGCCGAGCGTGGCGCCCTGGTCTTCACAGAAAAGGGCCCGCGCGTGCTCATGCTCAACGGCAACCGCCAGCAGCTACCCCACGGCACCGGCCAGTTGTCGCTGCTGTATTTCGATAGCTATACGGTTGATCTGGCCATGGCCACCGGCAAGGGCCAGGCCCGCTTCCGCGATGCGCGCGAGCGCAGCATGGCCGAATTGCTCACCGTGACCGAGGCCGAGTTGGGTGCCGCCGATTACCGCCGCGCCAAGGTGGAGCTGCACCAGCGTCTGACCTCGCCATTATACAGCCTGGGCTTTACCGCGGTGGCGCTGGCGATCCTGTTGACCGCCGGGTTCGACCGTCGCGGCCAGACCGCCACCATCCTGCATGCCGTCGGCGCCATGGTCGCCATGCAGGCCGCGGCCCTCGGCATTGCCAATCTGGCCTCGGCCAACTTGAACTTCATCCCGCTCATGTACCTAATGGCGCTGGCTCCCATCGCCGCCGGGACGTGGGTACTCCTCAAGCCCATCCGTTGGCGGCGCCGGGGCGGCGCCGTCGGCGCCCCTGCCTGATCCGGGAGATCGAGCCATCGTGCGCGCCCGTCG
>JAEZFE010000164.1 GCA_023437865.1 Pseudomonadota bacterium
CGGCTTGTCGTAGACCGGCAGCAGCTGCTTGCTGACCACGCGGGTGATGGGATAGAGGCGGCTGCCCGAGCCGCCGGCGAGGATGATCCCTTTCACGGCGAACTCCCTTCCAGATGGGTGAGGATGGCGGGCAGCGCCGCGCGCCAGTCGGGCGGGGTGATGCCATAGGCCGTCTGCAACGCACGGCAATCCAGCATGGAATTGGCCGGCCGGCGGGCGGGCAGGGGATAATCGGCGGTGGCGATGGGAAGGAGCCGGGGGCCATGGCCGAGGGTGGCGAAGACCGCCTGGGCCAGCTCATGACGGGTGACCGCAGGCGCCCCGCAGAAATGGAAGGTGCCCCAGTGGGCGCGGCCCTGCGCCACGGCGGCCAGGATCGCCAGCACCGCTTGGGCTACATGGGCGGCGGCGGTAGGGCCGCCTCGCTGGTCGTCCACCACCCGTAATTCGGGCCGGTCGGCCAGACGGTGCATGGTGCGAATGAAATTGTCGCGCCGGGCGCTGAACACCCAAGCGGTGCGCAGGATGACGTGGCGGTCCAGGCGGGCGCGGATGGCGTCCTCGCCGGCCAGTTTGCTGGTGCCGTAGACCGATAGCGGTGCGGTGGCGTCGTCCTCGGTATAGGGCTGCGCCTTGGTGCCGTCGAATACGTAATCGGTGGAGAGGTGGACCAGCGGAATGCCCAGTTCGGCGCAGGCTCCGGCCAGGGCGGCGGGGGTGTCGCGGTTGACGGTGAAGGCCAAATCAGACTCGGCCTCGGCCTTGTCCACTGCCGTATAGGCCGCTGTGTTGACCACCACTGAGGGGCGCCGTGCCATAACCGCCGCCCGGCAGGACGCGGGGTCGGAAAAATCGGCTTCGGCGCGTGGCACGATGGTGAAGCTGCCGGCGGCGGCCAGTTCGCATCCCACCTGGCCGCTGGCGCCGAACAGCAGCGCCGTCACGATGCCAGCCCCAGCCGGCGCGTCCACGGGCTGTCTTCGCCCAGCAGCGGTGCCCACCATTCCTCGTTGTCGAGATACCAGCGCACGGTGGCGCGAATGCCGTCGGCGAAGCTGGCCTTGGGCAGCCAGCCGAGGTCGCGTGCCGCCTTGGCGGGATCGACGGCATAGCGGCGGTCGTGGCCGGGGCGGTCGGTGACGTGGCGGATCAGGCGCCGCCGGCTGCCCAGCCGGTCCGGCACCATTTCGTCCAGCGCGTCGGACACGCTGTGCACCACCTCGATGTTGGCGATGTCGCAGCCGCCGCCCAGCAGATAGGACTCACCGGGCACGCCGCGTTCCAGCATGGCCAGCAGGCCGCGGGCGTGATCCTCCACATGCAGCCAGTCCCGCACCTGGCGCCCATCGCCATAGACCGGCAGGGCCAAGCCGTTGAGCCCGTTGAGGATCATCAGCGGGATCAGCTTCTCGGGGAATTGGCGCGGGCCGTAATTGTTCGAGCAGTTGGAGACGATGACCGGCAGGCCATAGGTCACATGCCAGGCGCGCGCCAGATGGTCGGCGGCCGCCTTGCTGGCGGCGTACGGCGAGTTGGGCTGGTAGGGGCTGCCCTCATGGAACCGGCCCTCGGGCCCCAGGCTGCCGAACACTTCATCGGTGGATACGTGCAGCACGCGGAAGCCGTCGCGCTGTGCCCCCTCCAGCCCGTTCCAATAGGTCCGGGCGGCTTCCAGCACCATGGCTGTGCCGGTGGTGTTGGTGGCGACGAAGGGCAGGGGGCCGTCGATCGAGCGGTCCACATGGGATTCGGCGGCCAGATGGATGATGGCATCGGGCTGGTGGCGGGCCAGCGTGGCGGCGAGCGCGGCGCGGTCGGTCACGTCGGCCAGCACCGGCGCGTAGCGGCCGGTCCATTCCAACCCGGCCAGCGAGGCCGGGTTGGCGGCGTAGGTCATCTTGTCGAAATTGATCACGCTATGGCCGGTCTCGACCAGCAGGTGAACCAGGGCCGAGCCGATGAAGCCCGAACCGCCGGTGACGAGGATCCTCATGCCGCCTCCACAGCGTCGAGAAGGGGAAAGGCGGCGTCACGCGGGTGAATCACCACCCGGTCGCGGGCGACCGGCCAGGAAATGCCCAGCGCCGGGTCGTCCCAGCGCAGGCCGCGTTCGTGCGGCTTCGACCACGGGCGGTCCACCTTGTAGAAGACCTCGCAATCGGTGGTCAGCGTGCAATAGCCGTGGGCGAAGCCGGCGGGAATGAACAGTTGCTGCCAGCTGTCGGCGTCCAGCTCCACCGCCACGTGGCGGCCGAAACTGGGCGAGTGCGGGCGGATGTCGACCACGACGTCGAACATGGCACCTTTCAGCACGCGGACCAGCTTGGCCTGAGCCACCGGCGCCGCCTGCCAATGCAGGCCGCGCACAGTGCCCCTGGCATGCGAGCAGGCGTGGTTGTCCTGGATGGGGGCGAAGGTGATCCCCGCTTCCTCCAGCCGCTGGCGGTTGAAGGTCTCCGAAAAGAAGCCGCGCTCGTCGCCGAAGCGGGCCGGGCGGATCAGCTTGACCTCGGGCAGGGCCGTGGGGATCACCTCCATGTCCGCCTCCTTAAGCCACGGCCTTGCCGAACGGCTGGCGGCGGAACTCGGCCATCTGCCGGTGCCAGTTCCAGGCGGTGGCGACGATGCCGTCGATCTCGGTGTATTTGGGCTGCCAGCCCAGCACCTCGCGCGCCCGCTTGGGCTCGGCCACCAGTACCGCCGGGTCGCCCTGGCGCCGGGGGGCCACCTGAACCGGCACCTTGTGCCCGGTGACCCGCTCCGCCGCCTCGATGACCGCGCGGACCGAATGGCCGGTGCCGGTGCCCAGGTTGAAGGCCTGGGAATCGCCGCCCCGCTCTAGATGGCGCAGCGCCAGCACATGGGCGTCGGCGAGGTCATCTACGTGGATGTAGTCGCGCATGGCGGTGCCGTCCGCGGTGGGGTAGTCGGTGCCGAAGATGCCGATATGGCTGCGCTCGCCCAAGGCGGTCTGAAGGATCAGCGGGATCAGATGGGTCTCGGGGTCGTGCTCCTCGCCGATGCGCCCCTCGGGGTCGGCGCCCGAGGCATTGAAGTAGCGCAGCGCCGTCCAGCCCAACCCATAGGCGCGGCCATACCAGTGCAGCATGCGCTCCACCATCAGCTTGGATTCGCCGTAGGGATTGACCGGCTGCTGGCGATGGGCCTCGTCCAGCGGCATGTATTCGGGGTCGCCATAGGTGGCGCAGGTGGACGAGAACACCATGCGCTTGACCCCGGCCTCGACCAGCGAATCCATCAGGCCCAGCGTGTTGACCACGTTGTTGTGGAAGTACTTGCGCGGGTCGGTGACCGATTCGCCCACATAGGTGAAGGCGGCGAAGTTGATGCAGGCGCTGATGTCGTGATCGCGGATGGTCTTGCGGATCAGCGCGGTGTCGGCCAGGTCGCCCACCACCAGCGGTCCCCATTGCACCGCCCAGCGGTGGCCGAATACCAGGCTGTCATAGGCCACCGGGTTGTAGCCGGCGGCTGCCAAGGCCTTGCAGGCGTGGCTGCCGATATAGCCGGCGCCGCCGGTCACCAGAACACTCGGCTTCATGCGATTCCCCTGTCCTACTTGGATGATTTGCCGAAAAGGCGGTCGAGCAGGCCGGGCTGCCCATGCGGGGAATCCACCCGCTCGGTCAGTTCCCGCAGCAAGCCGTCGAAGCGGACCAGGAATACTTCGATGCAATCCTGCTGCTTCTGGAGCTCCCTTTGCGTTGCCGCCAAATCGGCCATGAGCTTGTGAAGGTCTTCGGTCTCGGCCGGGGCCGCCTTGTCGCGCTCGTTGAGTGCGGCGCCCAGGCGGCGCGGGCCACGGCCCAGCAGGTCGATGGCGCCGGCCACCTGACGCAGCAGGACCAGGGTCTCGGCGCCCTGTTCCTCCGGGCCGCGCATCTTGAGCTCGATGCGCTCGCCGGTGGAGGAAACGGCCGCCACGATGGGGGAGGCGCCTTCCGGCACCGCCACCTCGAAGGCGTGCTGGCCGTCGCCGATGCCGCCGGCGCGCAGGTCCGGGCGGGCCTGGTCGGCGGTGGCCTCGGCCACCACCGACC
>JAEZFE010000179.1 GCA_023437865.1 Pseudomonadota bacterium
GGGCCTGGGCGAGGGCGACGGGGTCGGTCGGGTGCATGGCAGGGTTCCTATCGCCCCCTCCCTAACCCTCCCCCGCTGCGCGGGAGAGGGGCCTGCCGCCGCTCTGCCCCCTCCACCGCAACGCGGGGGAGGGATGGGGAGGGGGCAGGTGCCGACTCAGTCGCGCAGCAGGTCGTTGATGGAGGTCTTCGAGCGGGTCTTCTCGTCCACGCGCTTGACGATGACGGCGCAGTAGAGGTTGGGGCCGGGCGTGCCGTCGGGCAGTGGCTTGCCGGGCATGGTGCCCGAGACCACCACCGAATAGGGCGGCACGCGGCCGATGAAGACCTCACCGGTGGCGCGGTCGACGATCTTGGTCGAGGCGCCCAGGTACACGCCCATGGACAGCACCGAGCCCTCGCCGACGACGACGCCCTCGGCCACCTCGGCGCGGGCGCCGATGAAGCAATTGTCCTCGATGATCACCGGGCCGGCCTGCAACGGCTCGAGCACGCCGCCGATGCCGGCGCCGCCCGAAATGTGCACGTTGGAGCCGATCTGGGCGCAAGAACCAACGGTGGCCCAGGTGTCAACCATGGTGCCGCGGTCAACATAGGCGCCGACATTGACGAAGGACGGCATCAGCACCACGCCCGGCGCGATGAAGGCCGAACGGCGCACGATGGCGCCCGGCACGGCGCGGAAGCCGTGGGCGCGGAACTTGCCGTCGTCCCAATTGTCGAACTTGGACGGCACCTTGTCGAACCAGTGCGAGCCGCCCGGGCCGCCCGAAATGGGAGTGTTGTCGTTCATGCGGAACGACAACAGCACGGCCTTCTTGAGCCACTGGTTGACCACCCACTCGCCGTCCAGCTTTTCAGCCACGCGCAGGTGGCCGGTGTCCAGCATGCCCAGCGCGGTGTCGACCGCGTCACGGACCTTGCCGCCGGTCTGGAAGTTGATGGTGTCGCGCGCCTCCCAGGCGTCCTCGACGGCTTTCTGCAGATCGGCGAAGCTCATGGTCTATCCCTTGAGGGTGATGATGTTGGGGGCGAACATAGCGCGTTGGCCCAAGGTGTCAACGCACGCGGGCGGGCGTCACCCCTGCCCCACGCGCTCCAGCCAGCCGACCAGGTCGTCGGTGATGTGGTGGACGTGGGACAGATCCTCGCCGGCCTGGTGAAGCACGGGGAAATCGGGATGGCCATCGGCTCGCACCCACACCGTGGTCATGCCGATGGCCGCCGCCGGCACCAGATTACGCTGGATGTCCTCGACCATGGCCGAGCGCCGCGCGTCGATGCCGAAGCGCCCGACCATGGCGTGGTAGCATTCCGGCTGCGGCTTGGGAATGAAGCAGGCGGCGGCGATATCGAAGACAGCGTCGAAATGCCGGGCGATGCCCAGGCGGGCCAGCACCTTCTCGGCATGGCGCTCCGACCCGTTAGTGAAGATGAACTTGCGTCCCTTGAGCTTGCCCAAGGCGGCATCCAGGGCCGGAGCCTCGTCCAGCACGGAATGATCGATATCGTGCACGTAGTCGAGGAAGGCATCGGGCTCCAACCCGTGCACGGTCATCAATCCGCGCAAGGTGGTGCCGAACTCGCGGTAATACTGCTTCTGCAGCCGATAAGCCTCGTCCAGCGGCAGGCCCAGGCGCTCGGCGATGAACTCGCGCATGCGCACGTCGATTTGCGGAAACAAGCTCGACGCCGCCGGATACAGGGTATTGTCGAGGTCGAATACCCAGGACTCGACGTGGTCGAGGCCCTGGCGGCGCGGATCGGGATTGGCTGGCTCGGTCATGGCCGACAGAGGTACCGGCAGCGGCGGCGGAAGGCAAGGTCCGGGCGCATCCTCCTCCACTTTCGGCATCGTGATGCCTTGCGGTCTGTGGTACACCGTCTGACGGATGGCGCCTGCGCGCACCAGTTGAAATTGCATTGGCGGAGGGTCATGCCAGCCTCGGGTCGCCCCATGGAGCCTACGCGCCGCAGCATCGCCCTGGGCGCCGCCGCTCTGTCGGCGTTTCCCGGTCCCGCCGTGGTGCTGACCGGCGACGGCCAAGTGGTTGCCGCCAATGGCCGCGCCGAGCCGCTGAGCCATGCCATCGCCGAAGGCCGCCTGACCAACCTGAAGCTGTTGCTGGAGCAGCGCGGCAGCCGCACCATGGTCGAAAGCCTGCCCTCGCCCGGCGGCGGCACCATGATCCTGGATCTGTCCGCCCTGCCGACCGAGGACGGCCATTTCCTGCTGTTGGGCCGCGACGTGACGTTGGAACGGAACCTGCGCTCGGCCCTGGTGGAATCCCGCCAGCGCTACAAGGATCTGGTCGAGATCAGCTCGGATTGGGCGTGGGAAGTGGGCCCCGACCGCCGCTTCGCCTTCGTCAGCCCCAAGGGCGCCCTGGGCTTTTCCGCCGATGATCTGGTGGGCCGCGACCCCGCGGAATTCTTCTCCGGCAGCCCCGAGGCAAGCTCGCCGTTTTCGGCCGGCCTGCCGGTCGAGGATGCCGAGGTGTGGATGAAGCAGGCCGACGGCACCGATTGCTGCCTGTTGGCGTCGTCCACTCCCATTTCCGGCGAGGGCGGCGAATGGCGCGGCGCGCGCGGCATCTGCCGCGATGTGACGCAAGAGCGGATGCGCGACGCCGCCTTGTCGCGCGCCAACAACCGCGAGCGCCTGCTGTCCTATATCGTGCGCACCATCCGCGACGAGTTGGAGCCCGCCGACATGCTGCGCGCCGCCGCCGAGGCCACCGCACGGGCGCTGGGCGCCACCGGCTGCCAAATCTTCCGCATCCTGCCCGACGGCACCGATTTCGGCTTGGCCGCCGAAGCGGGTGAGTCCGGCGACGCGCGTGCCATCTTGGATTCCTTCCTGGGCTCGGATCATTACGATCAGGCGGTAGAGGGCTGGCACGTGCTGGCGACCGTCAGCCGCTATCGTCATTCCATCAATGGTGCCGTCATGCTGTGGCGGAATCCCTGCCGTGCCGCATGGAGCGATGACGACCGCCTGCTGATCGACGACGTCGCCAATCAAGTGGGTCTTGCCTGCGAGCAGATCGCCAATCACGAGCGCATCCTGCGGCTGTCACGCACCGACCCGCTGACCGGGTTGTTCAACCGCCGGGCCTTTTTCGAGGAGATCGCGCGCCGCTACCAACGTCTGGCGCGCGAGCACCGGCCAGCGGCCCTGATCTACGCCGATCTGGATAATTTCAAGCTGGTCAACGACATCCACGGCCACCAGGCGGGCGACGACGCCCTGCTGGCGGTGCGCGACCTACTGCTGCAACATACCCGCCCCACGGATCTGGTGGCACGGCTGGGCGGCGACGAATTCGCCATCTGGCTGGAGGGGGCCGAGGAGCGCATCGCCGTCCAGCGCTGCGAGGATTTGTTGAAGGCCAGCCGCGTGCTGCACCGGTTGTCCGGTGACCCCGGGCGCCCCCTGAACATGTCGCTTGGCCTGGCGGTGCATGCTGGCCCCAGCGATGAGACCCTGGACGGACTGATCGCGCGCGCCGACAAGGCCATGTACGAGGTCAAGAAGGGTGGCAAGGGTGCGTGGCGCATGGCGCCGCCACTGGGGAAAGAAGGCTGACATGGTGGTCGGACTGCTGAAGCGCCTGCTGAAGCCGGGCAAGCGGGTCACCTACGAGGAGGCGCGGGAACTCGCCGCCAATCCCGACGCCACGGTGCGCGCCGACCTTGCCGCGCATCCCAGCATGAAGCCGGAAATCCTCTACTACCTGGCCGAGGATACCTGCCCCGAGGTGCGCCGCCATGTGGCGCGCAATCCTCAAACTCCGCCCCAGGCCAATCTATTGCTGGCCAAGGATGCCGACGATGAGGTGCGCACGGGCCTGGCCGCCAAGATCGCCCGGCTGGCCCCCGGCCTGTCAGCCAACGAACAGGACCGCCTGCGCCGCGCCACCTACGAGACGTTGGAGGGTCTGGCCCGTGACCAGATCACCGCCGTGCGCCAGATCCTCGCCGACGCCCTCAAGGACGTGGCCGATGCGCCGCCCGAGGTAATCCGCCGGCTGGCCCGCGACGCCGAGATCGCAGTCGCCGCCCCGGTGCTGCAGTATTCACCGGTCCTGACCGACGAGGACCTGCTGGAGATCATCGCCGCCAAGCCGGTGTCAGGGGCGCTGTCGGCCATCTCCAAGCGTTCGGTAGTGAACCTGCGGGTGGCCGACGCCATCGCCGCCACCGACGATGTGGATGCCATCGCTGCCTTGCTCGCCAACAATTCGGCCCAGATCCGCGAGGAGACCCTGGACCGTTTGGTGGACCGCGCCGCCGATATCGAAGCGTGGCACCAGCCGCTGGCCACCCGCCCGCACCTGCATTCCAAGGCCGCCGGCAAGCTGGCCCGTTTCGTCGCCGCCAACCTGATGGAAAGCCTGGCCGCCCGCAAGGACCTGCCGCCCGACGCGGCGGTGGCGGTGGCCGCCGTGGTGCGCAAGCGGCTCGACGAACTGGAAGCCACCGGCCCGGCCAAGGCCGATGCCAAAAAGGCCGCCGACGAGACCGCCGCCCTGATGCGCGCCCAGCAATTGCGCTTCAACAACCGGCTGGACGAGAGCACCATCGACGCCGCGCTGGCCGGCGGCAACCACGTCTTCGTGATCGCCGCGCTCGCCGTTCTTGCCGGCCTGTCGGTCGCCACGGTCAAGAAGGCGACGCAGACCCAGAGCGCCAAGGGTATCACCGCCATCACCTGGAAGGCCGGCCTGTCCATGGGCCTGTGCGCCCAGTTGCAGGCCAAGCTGCTGCGCCTGACACCCAACCGCGTCCTGCATTCCCGCGACGGCAGCTTCCCGCTGACCACCGATGACATGGAATGGCAGTTGGAGTTCCTGGGGGAGTGACCTCCAGAACCACTGGACAGAACACCGCCGTCCCGCCAATTTAGCCGCCGAGTGCGGACGTGGCGAAATCGGTAGACGCAAGGGTCTTAAAAACCCTCGACCACGGTCATACGGGTTCGAGTCCCGTCGTCCGCACCATCATTTCGATGGCCGGGGATTGTCCTCGGTTTCGGTGGTGACGGTGCGCATGACGGCCAGCGCCCTTTCGGTGCGGTCCTTGACGATCATCGCCCGGTCGCCCCGGCTGTCGGTGGTGATCCGGGTCGGACCGATTCCCCGCGACACCACATAGTCCCGGACCGCGTTGGCCCGTTGGAATCCCAATGCCTTGCCGTCGGGCTCCTTGGCTTCCTCGTGATCTACATGGCCCCAGACGGTAAAGGCCAAGGTGGGATAGCCACGCAAAATTCCGATCGGTCGCTGCCCTGCGTGTTCCGGTCGCCGTTGTCGTGGAGACATTGCTGAAACCGGTGACCGTGGAGACGCTGAAACTCAAAATCGGCAAGGCCGGAAGCCCTGCGCCCGGCCGCCGGGCCGCCTCCCCGCGACCGGACCGACTCAGCGGATCACCAGCTTGATGACCAAGACGTCGGTGGCCTTCGCGGTGCTCGGGTCCTGACGAAGGATGTCGAGCGCGAGTGCCTTGACCGTGGCCGCAGGATTGCCCTTTGAAAAGTCTTCCCATGCCATGGCCGAGAGGGCCTGGGCAATCTTATCGGAAATCTTCTTATTGACTGCCGAAGTCTGGACAGGAAAAACCACGGTCAAATCGATGTTGACCATATGAAACAGCCCTTCGGCATCCCAATATTCCACGGCGATGCCGGGAAGCTTGGCGTAGACCTCGCCGCCTGCGGCGCCACCGCCCCCCGCGGCCAGGGCCGGCACCGGGGCGAACAGAGCGAGGGTCAGAAGAGCGCGGCGGGAGAGTGCCATCATTCGTCGTCCGCCAGCATGACCTGGGCCTCGGCGAGTTCGGCGCCCATCAGGCGGATATTGCCCAACAGCGCACCGACGATCACCCGCACCCCCTTGGGGGCCTGTTGCAATTGCTCGGTCAGGCGATCCTTGCCGATCACCACGCAGGCGGTCTCCACCTCGGCCAGCGCCGATGCCATGCGCGGCTGGTCGTCGATCAGCGCCATCTCGCCGAAGATGCCGCCCTGGATGATGGAGCCCAGATCGACCCGCTTGCCCTTCACGGTCTTAAACACGGCCACACGGCCGTATTCGACCACATAGGCCTCGTGGCCGGGCTCGCCCTCTTCGAAGATCATCGTGCCGGCGTCGAACACCTTGCGGCGGGAATTGGCGGGCGGGCCGTTGGGGGACGCGGCCTCCATCATACCCCCTGGCGACGGGCAGGAAAATTCTTGGGTACCAGGATGGTGTTTTGCGCCGGCGCGATCGTATCCAGAGTGGGGAAATCGATGGTGTAGTGCAGGCCCCGGCTCTCGCGCCGCATGAGCGCCGAGCGCACGATCAGATCCGCCACCGTGGAGAGGTTGCGCAACTCCAGCAGATCCGAGGTAACACGGAAACTGCCGTAATATTCCTCGATCTCGGACAGCAGCAGCTTGACCCGATGCTTGGCCCGCTCCAGCCGCTTGGTGGAGCGCACGATGCCCACATAATCCCACATGAAACGGCGCAGCTCGTCCCAATTATGGGCGACCACTACCTCCTCGTCGGAATCGGTGACCCAGCTCTCGTCCCATGCCGGAATTACCGGCGGCGGCGAGATGCGTCCCATATTGGCGGCGATGTCGTCGGCGGCAGCGGCGCCGAACACCAGGCATTCCAGCAGCGAGTTCGACGCCATGCGGTTGGCACCGTGCAACCCGGTGCACGCGACCTCGCCGATGGCGTACAGGTTCTCGACATCGGTGCGGCCGGAATGGTCGGTCAGCACGCCGCCGCAGGTGTAGTGCGCCGCCGGCACCACCGGGATGGGTTCCCTGGTCATATCGATGCCGAATTTCAGGCACTCGGCATGCACGGTGGGGAAGTGGTGGGTGATGAACTCGGCGGGCTTGTGGCTGATGTCCAGATAGACGCATTCGCAGCCCAGGCGCTTCATCACGTCGTCGATGGCGCGCGCCACGATATCGCGCGGGGCCAGCTCGCCGCGCGGATCGTATTCGTCCATGAAGCGGGTGCCGTCGGGCCGCAGCAGCTTGCCGCCCTCGCCCCGCACCGCCTCGGTGATCAGGAACGACTTGGCCTTGGGGTGATACAGGCAAGTCGGATGGAATTGGCTGAATTCCATGTTCGCCACCCGGCAGCCGGCACGCCACGCCATGGCGATGCCGTCGCCGGTGGAGCCGTCGGGATTGGAGGAATACAGGTAGACCCGGCTGGCGCCGCCGGTAGCCAGCACCACGGCGCGGGCGGCCAGCGTGACCACCTTGCCGCTGGAGCGGTCGAGCGCATAGGCGCCGACGCAGCGGCCCAGCTTGCCGTCGCCCGAACGCTCGCGGATGATGTCGATGCCGTTGTGGTTCTCGAACACATCGGCGCCGGAATCTTTCAGTCTCTCCATCAGCGCGGTTTGCACCGCCTTGCCGGTGGCGTCGGCCGAATGGATGACGCGGCGGTGGGAATGTCCGCCCTCGCGGGTCAGGTGATAGGCGCCGTCCTCGCGGTCGAAGGCCACGCCCTGGGCGATCAGCCACTCGATGGCAGGCCGGGCGTTCTCGACCACGAAGCGCACGCTGTCCACATTGCACAGACCGGCACCGGCGTTGAGCGTGTCGGCGATATGGCTTTCGGTGGTGTCGGCGGCATCCAGCACGGCGGCGATGCCGCCCTGGGCATAGAACGTGCTGCCTTCCGCCAGCGGCCCCTTGGCCAGCACCGCCACGCGGGCCTGGGGCTTGCCCGCGAGCACGCGCAGCGCCAGCGACAGCCCCGCCGCGCCCGACCCGATCACCAGCAGATCATACGCCATTGGGAGAACCCCTCAGCTCCAGTCCAGCCCGATATCGACCGCCGGGGCCGATTGGGTGATGCGCCCCACCGAGACGAAATCGACCCCCGTCTCGGCGATGGCGCGGATGGTGTCCAGCGTCACGCCGCCCGACGCCTCGGTCTTGCAGCGCTTGTTTACCAGGGCGACTGCCTGGCGCAGCACATCAGGGCCCATGTTGTCGAGCAGCACGATGTCGGCGCCCGCCTCCACCGCCTCGGCCACCTGCTCCAGCGTATCGCACTCGGCTTCCACGTTGGGCAGGCCGGCCTGCTTGGCCGCGCGCACGGCAGCGCCGACGCCGCCGCACACCGCGATGTGGTTGTCCTTGATCAGCACGCCGTCATACAGGCCCATGCGGTGGTTCCGGGCCCCACCGCACAGGGTGGCGTACTTGCTCAGCCGCCGCAGGCCGGGAATGGTCTTGCGGGTATCGAGCAAGGTGCAGCCGGTGCCCTTGATGCGGTCGGCATACTGCCGGGTCAGGGTGGCGATGCCCGACAACAGTTGCAGCATATTGAGCGCGGTGCGCTCGGCGGTCAGCAGGCCGCGCGCCGGGCCCTCCATCTCGGCCAGCACGGTGCCGGCGGCGACCTGATCGCCGTCCTTGACCCTGGCGGTGAAGATGGCCTCGGGGACCACCATGCGGAACACCTCCTCCGCCACCGGAAGGCCGGACACCACCATGGGATGGCGGGCCTGCATGACGCCCTTGAAGCGCAGGCCAGCCGGAATCACCGTTGCCGATGTAATGTCGCCGGCACCGACATCCTCGTCCAGGCCGGCCTGGATGGCGCGGCGGGCGTCGGCGAGATCGAGTTCAGGCGGCATTGGTGGTTCCCTTGGCGGCGGCGTCGGGCGACATGGGCACCGACTTGGACAATTCGAGCATGCGCTCCAGCGGCTTCAGCGCCTTGGCCCGCAGGTCATCGGGCACGTTCAGCGCCGGACCTTCGTTGAGCATCGCCAGATAGATCTTTTCCAGCGTGTTCTTGGCCATGAACGGGCAATCGGCGCAGGACGCGCAGGCACCGTCGGCAAAGGGCGCCGGGATGAAGGTCTTCTCGGGCGCCGCCTTGGTCATCTGATGGATGATGTGCGGCTCGGTGGCGATGATGAATTCCTGGCCCGGATTTTTGATGACGTAATCCAGGATGCCCTTGGTCGAGCCGACGTAATCGGCATGGCGCAACACGGTCTCGGGGCATTCCGGATGGGCGGCGACCAGGGCGTTGGGATGGCGCACCTTCAGCTTGACCAGTTCCTTCTCGGAGAACTGCTCGTGGATGATGCAGCTACCCGGCCACAGCGTCATCTCGCGCCCGGTCTTGCGCGCGATATAGCTGCCGAGATGACGGTCAGGCGCGAACAGGATCGGCCGATCCTTGGGCAGGGAATTGACGATCACCTCGGCGTTGGACGAGGTGACGATGACGTCGGACAGCGCCTTGATGTCGGCCGAGCAATTGATGTAGGTGACGGCGATGTGGTCGGGGTGCTTTTCGCGGAACGCCCGGAAAGTGTCGGGGCGGCATGATTCCTCCAGCGAGCAGCCGGCTTCGGCATCCGGGATCACCACGATCTTGCCGGGCGACAGGATCTTGGCCACTTCCCCCATGAAGCGGACGCCGCAGAACACGATCATATCGGCATCGGTGGCGGCGGCCTTGCGCGACAAATCCAACGAATCACCGACGAAATCGGCCAGGTCCTGGATCTCGCCTTCCTGATAGTAGTGCGCCAGGATGATGGCATTTTTCTCGCGGCGCAGCCGGTCGATTTCGGCGACCAGATCCAGAGTGGGGTCGAGACTCGCCTCGGTCAAAGCGCCGGGAGGCGGCAGGACGACGGTATCGGTCATAAGCTCTCAAACCCTTTCCGGGGCATCCCCCGATCACGAAAACAGAAGTAAGAGCGAATTTCGGCCAATCTGGCAACCCATCACCGCGCGACGGCGTTGCAAAATCGCAGGCGCCGGCTTCTTTTCAGCCGGCCCCCTGCCAATGATATAGTTCGGTATGTCCATCGAAGGAATTCCCCTGTCTTCCGCGATGCCGCATTATCCGGCAGGTCGGAGGGGAGGACTGAAGGGCATGGGTATGTTGGTGCAGCAGAACGACGACGGAACCGCGCCGCTGATCGTGGTGATCGAGGACGAGGCCATCGTTCTGGCCGGCTATCAGATGCTGTTCGAGAGTTGGGGCTACCGCGTCATTGCCGCGCCCTCGACCGAAGACGCCCTGGGCCAGTTGCGGCAGGCGGAAGAGCGGCCCGACTTCATCCTCGCCGATTACCGCCTCAAGGAAGGCAATACCGGCACCGAGGCCATTCAGACGCTGCGCGATGCCTTCGGCCCAGCCATCCCCGGCGTGCTGGTCACCGGCGATACCGCGGTGGACCGGCTGCGCCATGCCGCCGCCAGCGGCCTACCGATTCTGCATAAGCCGGTCAATGGCCGGCAATTGCTGGACATCCTGCAGCGTTCTTTGGGCGCCGCCGCCTAGGACCGGCAGCGGTCGCGCTCAAGGAGCTCGACCCGTCGGCGCAGATCAAGCAATTGCGCGTCAATTGCGTCGCCCTCCAATGCTCGCCGCAAAGCATCAGCCACCCAGGCGCCCACGGTGCGCCCCTCAGCTTTTGCGCGTGTTACCACCGCGCGCCGCAGCTCTTCCGGAATACCCCGGACGGCCCAAGCGGAGTCAACCTTGAATTCTTCAGTCATGTGTATAACGAATCGCTAGCTCGTCGAACAAATGTCGCACCGCCGTTTAGTAACAAACGATGCCGCTGCAGGTCAGTGAAAGACCAAAAAAATAATTCCGCTACTGCATAGCCTCAAAATTGCGCAAAGGGAATAATTTACTTCCCGATTGCCCATGGCGCCTCATGCCCTGTACCTCTGGGCAGCAAAAGCCGCTCGGCAAATCCATCGGGCAAGAGATGGGGAGATAGCGGCACGTTTAGGCGGAAGGGAAGACGCCTAAACGGGAGATCCACTTCCGCACTTCGTCGAGCAGCAGCACCGAGCTTGCCACCAGCGCGGCCAGCGCCCATTCCGCCGGGGAGAGCGGTGATGTGTGAAAAAGCGCCTGGGCCGGTGGCCAGTGGAGGGCGACCGCCTGGAGCACCAGCACCGATGCCAATGCCAGCCACAGCTTGGCATTGGTGAAGGTTCGCCGACCGATGGCCGATTCAGCACCAACACGTGAATTGAACAGGTTGAAGACCTGGAACAGCACGAAGGTGGTAAAAGCCAGCGAACGGGCATGAGCCTCGTCGCCGCTTTGGCGCGCCCACCAGAACAGCGCCAGCGTGCCAACAGCCATGGTGGCACCGTAGGACAACAGGCGGAGCAGACGCCGGCGCGACAGGATGGGCTGCGTCGATGGGCGCGGCTTTTCGCTCATCAGACCCGCACGCGGCGGATCAAAGGCCAATGCCAGGGCCGGCGGGCCATCCATGATGATGTTGACCCACAGGATCTGGATGGGGTGGAACGGAACCGGCAAGCCCATGAGCGGCGCAGCCAGAACCGCCAGCAGCGCCCCCACATTGGTCGACAACTGGAAACGCACGAACTTGACGATGTTGTCGTAGATGGTGCGGCCTTCCTGCACGGCATGCACCACGGTGGCGAAATCGTCGTCCGTCAGCACCATGGTGGCGGCTTCGCGCGTCACATCACTGCCGGTACGGCCCATGGCGATGCCGATATGGGCGCGCTTCAGCGCCGCCGCGTCGTTGACGCCATCGCCGGTCATTGCCACAACATGACCGCGCGCCTTGAGCGCCGCCACGATACGGACTTTGTGCTCGGGGGCGACGCGGGCGAACACGGCAATGGCATCGACCCGGGCGTCCAGTTCGGCCTCACTTAGCCGGTCCAGTTCGGCGCCGGTCACCACCTCGCCCTTCAGGCCAAGGGCCTGGGCAATGGCCGCGGCGGTCACCCGATGATCGCCGGTGATCATCTTGACCGCGATGCCTGCCCGCGCACAGGCGGCCACCGCTTCGCGCGCGCTGGGGCGCGGCGGGTCCATCAGGCCGACCAGCGCCGTCAGCGTAAGCCCGCGCTGCGCCGCCGCCAGCGGGTCGGCCAAAGCCCCCTCGTCCACCTCGGCCTCGGCCAGGGCGAGCACGCGCAAGGCGGATTGGCCCATGCGCTCGATCTCACGCGGCGCCTCGGGCTGATCACCGCACAGACCCAAGACCACATCGGGGGCGCCCTTGACCATCATCCGCAGCCTGTCGCCGTCGCGATGGATGGTGATCATCAGCTTGCGCGCCGAGTCGAACGGCAGCTCGGCCACCCGCGGCCAGTCGGGCAACGCATCCGCCTTATGGGCAAGGGCCAGCAAGGCGCCCTCGGTGGGGTCACCGACCAGGGTGCCGTTGCACAGATGGGAGTCATTGCACAGGGAAGCGGCGCGCAGATATGGCCCCAGATCGGGCAACGGCCCGGCGCCGTCATCGGGCAGCAGGCGGCCCTCGGGCACATAGCCCTCACCCTCCACCGTGAAGCGGCGCCCGGCGGCCCAGCCGGCCTTGGCGGTCATCTGGTTGAGCGTCAGCGTGCCGGTCTTGTCGGAACAGATCACCGTGGTGGAGCCCAGGGTTTCCACCGCCGCCAGCCGCTTGACGATGGCGCCGTGGCGCGCCATGCGGGCCATGCCGATGGCCAACGTTACCGTCACCACCGCCGGCAGGCCCTCGGGGATGGCAGCCACCGCCAGGGCCACGGCGGTCATGACGATCTCGGCCAGCGCGTCGCCGCGAAACACCCCCATGACCAGGACGATGGCAACCACCAAACCGGCGATGGCGGCCAGCCGACGCCCCAATTGGTCCAGACGCTCCTGTAGGGGTGTGCGCCCCTCCAGCGCCGCCTCCAGCAAGCCGACGATACGGCCCATCTCTGTGGCCGGACCGGTGGCGGTCACCAGCAGCTCGCCGCGCCCACGCGTCACCACCGTATTCATGAATGCCTGGTTGGCGCGGTCTGCCAGCGGGGTCTCGTGTTCGAGCGCATGCGTGGCCTTCGCCGACGCCACCGATTCGCCCGTCAGCGACGACTCATCGATCTCCAGCCCATGCGCGGCCACCAGCCGTCCGTCGGCGGGCACGCGGTCACCGGCCTCCAGCAGCACCAGATCGCCCCGGACCAGGTGTTCCGCTCGGATCTCCGCCTTCTGCCCGCCGCGCCGCACCCGGCTCTGCTGGGCCAGCATGCCCTTGAGCGCATCAAGGATCTTTTCAGCACGGAATTCCTGGTAGAAGCCGAGGCAGGCATTGAACAGCACCACCACAAGGATGACCACCATGTCGGTGGTGTCACCGATGAACCCGGCAAGCAGGCCGGCGGCCAGCAGCACCAGGATCAGCAAGCTCTTGAACTGATCGAGAAACAGCGCCCATAGCGGCCGCGCCGCCTTCTCCGGCAGGCGGTTGAGCCCATGGCGGGCCAGCCGCCGTTCGGCCTCGCCGGGTGACAGCCCCCGCTCAAGGTCGCTCGCCAGCCGCTCGCTCGCCTCACGGGCGGTCAGCGCATGCCAAGCCTCGTCCGCTTCCACCCTGGCCTCCTGGCCGACCTAACTCGGCCAAGATAGGTCAGTCACCGGTGCGGTCAACCAGAGAACTATATCCGCCGCAGCATGTGCAGACTGAAAAGACTATCCTCGTCCGTCCACACGGCCTCGGCATGGAAGCCGCCCAGACGGGCGAGCCAACGGAATTGTTCGATCGTGTACTTGTAGCAATCCTCCACATGGATCAGGTCGCCACGGCGGAACGAGAACAACTGACCGGCAACATGAACCCGCTGGCGGCGGCCTGCCACCAGATGGATTTCGATACGGCCTTCGCGCGCGTTCCACCAGGCGCGGTGGTCGAAGGCGGTGGGATCGAAATCGGCGTCCAATTCGCGGTTGGCGCGGGCGAGAAGATTGCGGATGAAGGCAGTGGTGACGCCCAGCGAATCATCGTACGCCGTTTCCAGCACCCGGGGGTCCTTGACCAGATCCACCCCCACCAGCAGCCGCCCGCCCGCCCCCACCAGCCGGGCAACCCGGCGCAGGAAATCGCGGGCATCGCCGGGGTTCATATTCCCGATGGTGGAGCCGGGAAAGAAACCGAGGACCGGGGATTCGCCGTCGGCGGCCTCGGGATCGGGGGGCAGCACCAGCGGGTGATTGAAATCCGCCACCAATGGGATGACGGTCAGGCCGGGATAATCGTTGGCAACCCGGCGCGCGGCCAGCAGCAAGGGCTCGCGCGCCACGTCGATTGGCAGGTAGGCGGCGGGCCGCTGGAGCGCCGACAGCAACAGCCGCGTCTTGCGCATGGAGCCGGCGCCGAACTCGACGACACGGGCGCCGGGACCGACAAGGGCGGCAATATCGGGTCCGCGCGCCGCCAGGATGCCGATCTCGGTGCGGGTGGGGTAATATTCCTCCAGCCCAGTAATGCGCTCGAACAGCTCCGAGCCCTCGTTGTCGTAGAGGTACTTGCACGGCACGGCACGGGGGCGGTGGCTCAAGCCGGCCAGCATGGCCTCGCGGAAGCCGTCGGTGGGCGGTACCGTCTTCATGCATCCTCCGCCAGTCGCAGCCCGGTAAATTGCCATCGGGCTGAGGGCCACCAGAAATTCCGGTAAGAAGCGCGGATATGAGCGGCGGGCGTCGCAAAGGAGCCACCCCGGCACACCATGCGCCCGGTCATGAACTTGCCGTTGTATTCGCCGAAGGCCCCCGCGGGAGCGCGCCAGCCGGGATAGGGCCGGTGACAGGAAGCGGTCCATTCCCACACGTCGCCGAACATCTGCAGCGGCGCCGGCCCCGCATCCGGGGCGGGGAGCGGGCGGAAGAACCCGGATTCGAGCAGATTGCCCGAGGCCGGCACACGGGCTGCCACCACCTCCCACTCGGCTTCATCAGGAAGGCGCCCGCCCGCCCAACGGGCGTAGGCATCGGCCTCGAACCAGCTGACGTGACAAACCGGGGCGTCCGGGTCCACCGGTTCGCGGCCGAACAGCGTCATCACCGTCCACTGCCCATTCTGCTGCCGCCAGGTTTCGGGCGCGTGCCAATTGCAGGCGCGAACCATGTCCCAGCCATCCGACTGCCACAGGCGAGGCTCGTCGTAACCGCCCTCTTCCATGAACGCCAGCCACTCGCCGTTCGTGATGGGTCGCGTCGCCAGGCGGAACGGCGCCAGCACCACCGCGTGGCGCGGGCCCTCGTTGTCGAAGGCGAAGCCGGCACCGCGATGGCCGATCTCGGCCAATCCCCCCTCGTGCTCGATCCACGCCAGCGGCGGCGCCTTGCGGCTGGGCACCGGCCTGGCC